>CAUZNX010000045.1:0-7971 GCA_963580905.1 Dehalococcoidia bacterium
TGATCGTTGCTGAAGCAGGCCCGCACGCCGTAGGGCTCGCGCCGGTAGCCGTAGGTGCAGAGTATGCGCCCGGAGCGCAGCTCGATGATGTTACATGGATCGCCACACATCGGCGTCTTTTTCAGGCCCTGCCAGGTCCAGCCGTCGTCCGTGGAGAAGGCCTGGTACATGTAGTCGTCAGCACCGGCAGTGCGAATCACCGTGAGCAGTCTGCCGTTTGACAGTCGAAGCAGGGGTGGCTCGTGAAACGAAATGCGCTGCTCCGGATCGTATGCCACTGTGGTTGCCTGGCCCCAGGTCTGTCCACCATCGCTTGAGCGCGCGACAAAGGACCTGTCTGTTTCGTCCGAGGGAGTGCTGCCGTGGAATGGCGCGATCCATGTGCCGTCGGGCAGCTCCACGATGCCGGTCTGGCCCGTGTGGGACCAGTAGTCCATCGTGTCGACTCCGAAGTGCTGCGGCGCTCCCCAGGTGTGACCGTTGTCGTTGGACCGGATCATGTAGAGACTGTCGAATGCCATCGCGCCGCCGGCCCTGTTGGCCGCAAATGGAAACAGGGTTCGCTTGCCGGTAAACCATTCAGCCGTCTCATCGTCCAGGTCGGCAAAGAGCCGCAGGTTGTTGACGAGAATCTCGCCGGAGGAGACCTGGACGATCATCCCCATGTTGTGATCCTGCTTGTGGTCGGCTGGGTCAACGATTACGAAGGTCGACGGGTCCCACGTCTCCCCGTCATCGAGGGAGCGCACCAGAGCGCTCCTCGACGAGGTGTCCTTGTGATAGTGGGTCGCCATCTCGTAGGGGTCGCCCTTAATCCCGTTTCCGGGCCGCACGGGAGCCTGTCGGAACAGTGTTAAAAGCTCGCCGTTCTGCAGCCTGATGATCTCCGGGAATGCGCTGTGATGGTCGGAGCCCTTGTACACGACGATGTTCTCGAAGGCCATATCTACTCCTTCACTGCTGTCCGGTCATTGACTGGCGAGTGGAACACGTGTAAAAGGGCCTTGTCGGAGGACGATGGACAGCGTTGCCGTCGTCCATCGTCCCCCGATTACTGCATTCAGGAGACCTTGGTGTTTCCTCGAATGCTGGCGAGTAACTTGTTTGGGCTAGACGTGGAAGACGTATAGGCCGCGATTTTGCATCGGCAAGTCAACCCAGCCGCCTCCGATTCTGTGGCTCTCGACGACCGCCAGGCAGGCCTCGGTCAGGTTGGTGATCACTGACACGTCCTGCCGCGTCTTGCGACCGGATTCGTGAGCGTCCACGAGGTCTTCGAGGCAGGCGACCGTCATGGTCTGTGCCGGGGCCTCCGGCACCAGGATCTCCATGAGGCTCGCCTCCCCGGGCTCTCGCGTCGGGGCCTTCCTGAAGTAGGCGCCAGTGCCCTGGCCCATAGAGCGCACGGAACCCTCGGTCCCGATGATCTCGAAGTCGCGTGGTCCGGCGGGCACCGACCAGGCCTCGACGCCGTTGGCGAACCTGATGTGATAGGTGGAGTGAGGGTCCTCGTCGAGACGGTTGTCGCGCACCTCAATGTCCCGCGGCAGCAGTTCGCCTCTCACTGACACGACGCCGGGGTCGCCCAGTAGATATGAGAGCTGGTCCATGGAGTGGATGTGCATGTGCATCAGCGTGTTGGAGCTGGTGTATGCCACCGCGTGGGTCGGCTCGCCGATGCCGCCGTTGGCGATCAGGTCGCGAACAACGTCGAACCGGCTGTCGAATCGCATGACGGTGCCAGTGTTGATTCGCGTGCCGTTCGCCTTGGCCGCCTCAAGTACTGCGTCGGCGGCCTCGGGGGAGCAGGCCACGGCCTTCTCAA
Organism: Dehalococcoidia bacterium; assembly: GCA_963580905.1. Taxonomy (GTDB): domain Bacteria; phylum Chloroflexota; class Dehalococcoidia; order Lucifugimonadales; family CAJWER01; genus CAJWER01. The sequence goes on from CAUZNX010000045.1 coordinate 1,826, forward strand.
CATAGAGCATCGGCACTCCGGCGTTCGCCGCCGCAACCGTGATCTCGGCGTGGGAGTCGTCGCGGTTGTCGCGGGACGGCGACTTGCGTCCGGGTTTTGGCAGGCCGGTGGCCGTTGTGCAGACGGCGACGATGTCCGGACTCTCCTTGGCAATCATCTCGTTGTAGTCGTCGTAGATCCCGTCGATGCCCCAGGTCTCTTTGAACGCATCCCGGCGCTCCGGGATTATGTCAGCGCCTGCGACCAGTTCAAGGCGGTCGCTTACCGCGCATGCATTTGCTATCGACATGTCGATGGTGCTGCCCATGCGACCAAGGCCCACCACTGCAACTCGGTACGTCTTCATTTTGGGTCCTCCTCGGGTCTTCGAAGGTTTACGTGGCCGACTGACTTTCTCGTAGGATTCGCCGCGGTACATCGTCGCCCTGGATTTCGGCGGACAGGATCTTGAGGCCCCGATCCTCCAGTGGCAGGTCGACTCGGGTGAATCCGCGGCGGTGGGACTCCCGCAGGGCGATCGCCGTCTCGAGTGCTAGGAGGCCGTCGGTACCAGAGCACTTTGGGGGCGTGCCTGTCTCGATCGAATTGACCAGATCGTCGATAATTGTGAGCCCCATTCCCTGAATGGAAGTAGGCCACGGGAATGGATATCGCACAACGTGGTTCTTCCCTGGACGTGGGGCTCGGACGGGGGAGTCGGAGAATACCGGGAACTCGGTCTCCGAAAGGGCGGTCAACTCAATCTCGTTGGTGTCGCCGACGGACCGTATCATGCCCTCTTCGCCCAGAATGTCGAAATTCCACTGCGCCGCACCTGTGGGCATTGAGCGGATGAACGCCCGTGCGCCGTTGTCGAAGGCTAAGTAGCCGTTGCCCGCGAGGTCATCGTCAGCCGCTGCGGCCTCGTCAGACTCCATTTCACCCATTACCCACTGGACGTCGCCTCCGGCGAGGAAGCGCACCGTGTCCAGCAGGTGGCTTCCGTTGTGGGACAGGTCACATGGCGCATTGGCCGTGACCTGGAGTACCTTGCCGATTTGGCCTTCGTCGATGACGCGCTTTACCTGGGTATACAGAGGGTTCCAACGGCGGGCGCAGTTGATGGCCAGCGCCACGCCTTCCTCGTCGCAGACTCGGACCATCGTGTCCGCCTCTTCGAGCGAAAGCGCGATCGGCTTCTCAGCCCAAATCGCCTTGACGCCTGCGCGGGCTACATCCTGCACAATGGTCGAGCGCACGCGGGCGCTCGTGCAGACGCTAACGATGTCCAGGTCCTCTTTGGCGAGCATCTCCCGATAGTCGGAGTACATGTTGGCGGAAGGGATCTGCCACCTCTCGCCGAACAGCTTGCGCTGTCCGTCGTGGAGGTCGGCCCCTGCGACTAGCTCGACTTTAGGGGAGTGAAAATAGGCAGGTCCGTGACAATATGGCAGGAAAACCGAGCCCCCGTGAGGGATCTCGTCGTCGAAGGTACTGCCCATGCGACCGAGGCCGATTACTGCTGCTCTCAAGCCTGTCATTCGTCCCCTCCGGTTATGTGTTGGCGAGTAAATATATCAGCGAGGGGTATCGCATACAAGGCGAATGGGTCGCTATTTGGAAATTGGGGTGGGAGAGATAGTAAAGAATAGTTTGACTGCTAGGGACGCGTGTTGCTCCAGGGGGGGGACGAGGGTAATACGGAGTACCGCTATCGTGGGACCGAGGCCGGGTTCAGGTCTCCCAGCCGCTCCTCCAGCCGCCGGTGTGGGGCTGCAGTTCTACTCGGGGCGTGCGCCGTCTCTTTTCGGCGGTCCGGGCGATCCTCTTGTGGTAGTAGATCGCTGCGGCGACCCCGAGCCCTGCTAGAGCAATCACCCACAGGTTGATGCCCAAGAGCACTCTCGGGATCCCCCGGAAGCCCAGGACCAGGCCCAGATCTCCCGTCGCGAATGCCGAGAATTCGTCCCGGACGTTTATGGCGCGGATGTCGTGGTTTGTGTTGCTCTCTTGTAGATCCCATCTCGTGCCGCCGTCGGATGTGTGAAGCAGGGCACCCTCTGTGCCAACGGCCCAGCCGCTCTTCTTATCTGCAAATCCGACGCCGAGCAGAGATCTGGCGGTTCGCGAGGTCTGGTTGGCCCATATCAAGCCGCCGTCCAGGGTGTGCAGGATGGTGCCGGTGTCGCCGACGGCCCAGCCGTTCACCGGGTCCACGAAGTCGACTCCGCTGAGCGCCTCCGTCGTGGGGCTGGTCTGAACGGACCAGGTGACGCCCCCGTCGGAGGTTCCGATGACCGTGCCATCGTCCCCGACGGCCCATCCGGTGATAAGGTCGACGAAGTCTAGGTCCCTCAGGTCGACTTCCGAGGCCGCCTGGGTGCCCCAGGTGGCGCCGCCGTCGGCAGACTTCAGCACAATACCGCCTTCGCCCACCGCCCATCCGGTACTGTCGTTGACGAAGTCGACCGCCACGAGTCTGGCATCTGTACCGCCGTCGACACTATGCCACTCGACCCCGCCGTTGGTCGTCTTGAGGATAGTACCCGAGTCGCCAACGGCCCAGCCGTGGGCGGAGTCGGTGAAGTCTAGCCCGCGGAGGTGTTTAGGTGACCCGGACACCTGCCTCACGAATGTAACTCCACCGTCGATGGTCTTGATGACCGTTCCGAAGGTGCCTACGGCCCATCCAACGAGTGGATCGACGAAGACTATGTCAAAAAACACGGTCGACTGGCGAACCATGTTCCAGGTCGATCCGCCGTTCTTCGTACTGAGAATTACACCGTCGGTGCCGACCGCCCACGCCCTGCTGCTGTCTAGTGACACCACCGACAGGAGGGAGTTCGTGGTGCCACTAGGCTGAATAGCCCAGGTTTTGCCGCCGTCATCGGTCTTCAGGATAATACCGCCTCGCCCGACGATCCATCCGTTCAGGGTATCCGCAAAGTTGACGCCCAGAAGGTATGTTGACTGTTCCGTATCGATGGGGGTCCAGGTGACGCCACCATCCGTCGTTGCGAGGGCTGCGCCGTCACGACCGACTGCCCAGCCGTGGTTGGAGTCCACGAAGTCGACGTCGAATAGCGACTCCGTCCTCCCGGAAGCCGGTATCCACGACGATCCGCCATCTATACTGCGCAGCAACGATCCCCGCTCGCCAACTGCCCATCCGGTATCGGGGCCGACAAAGTCCAGCGATCTCAACTCGATTTGAATTCCACTGGATTGACGGCGCCAGGTGTTCCCGCCGTTCGTGGTTTGTAATATCTCGCCGCGCGAACTCACGGCCCATCCGGTTTGCGGGTCGGTGAAATGCACCCCGCGAAGGACGATATCCGGTCCGGGGGGTGGGGCAGTCCATGTGGCTCCGCCGTCGATCGTTCTCAGGACGACGCCCTCGTCTCCAACCGCCCAGCCCGTATTGACGTCGATGAAGTGGACGCTCTGGAGCCCGGAGGCGATGCCGCTGGTCTGCTCCTGCCAGGTCTCTCCGCCGTCGGCCGTCCGGAGTATGGCGCCGAAGGTTCCGACTGCCCAGCCGTGGCTTTCATCCACGAAGGTTATATCGAGCAGTGTCGGGCTAACACCTGAGATGGTTGACCAGAGTTCGCCCTCGGCATGATCTGCCAACACCGGTGATATTGCGGCTGCCGCCCCGCCGATGAGGAGCATCATCAATATTATTAGTCTTGTTCCGGTGGCGTGGTTCATCTGATCGGGGGTGTCATCCAGGTATTGGAGTCGCGGCGTCGCGAAGTGGTTAGCGTGTGCATTGTATTGCAGAGCATGGTGCTGACCATGCTGCCTCTATTGTAACCGAGGCGAGAGGGGCAGGGAGCAATCTAGCCATTCAGACTCCCTTGAACGACGACCGCCATATATCCCTATCGAGTCGAGCGGTTGCGGGGCTCCCAAGAGGCCTATCTAGTTCGAGTCGCTTGTTGGCAGAGCTTGCGGCTCGATCAGTCCCGCCTCCTCCAATACGACTCGTATGTCCGACAGCTTGAACTTGAGAAACCTATCGAGGACATCGCGGTCCATGCCTATGGTCAGTGAGTATTCGAAGTCTGCATTCGCTTTCTGTGTTTCGCCCAGGAGCTCGTAGGCGAGATAGCGGCCCGCGTAGGCGGAAACGACGGTGTCGTCGATGATCATCGCGGCCTCGAAGTCGTCAATGGCCTCCTGGTATTTCCCCAGGTACAGATAGGTCTCCCCCCTGATGGTGAAGGCGCGGGTGATGTCGGGGATGATGTTGATCGCCGCGCTGTACTCTTTCACCGCCGTTTCGTAGTCGCCGGCCACCTTAGCGTCGTCGCCAGCTCGATAGTGTTGGGTATATTCCGAATCCAGGCGGCCCCGCGGAGTTGCCTCTGGGTTAGGGGCCGGTAGCTGAGACGGAGGGGAGAACGTCGCTTCAGGCGCGACCACCTCTTCCCCATCGGGTATTGCCTGAGTCGTCTCCGATGCCTCATCGGCGAAACCGGTAACGGGCAGTTCCTGGGTGGCATCCGGGGTCGGATCTCCTCCGGGATAGGAGGCCCCGCACGCAGTCACGACGGCAACGAGGAGCCAAATGGCGCCGGTGCCAAGAAGTGTATTTCTCTTCATATTCCTCACAACGTATCTAGGACCCATCCGGTTATGCATTGCCAACCATTCTAGCAGGCTGCTGGACGGCCGCATGAGGTGCCGGCCTTGCCAGACGCCCATGAGCGCGGTTGCCGGTCACGCAACGTCTCAACTATGATACGTGTCGCCGACGAAATAGCAGGGCAGACAAGGCCCTCGGGACTTCACGGACATATAGGATCTGTCGCTTATCAATACCGGGTGGCACGAGAGTACCGGAGAGATTGATGGCGGATAAATAAGGAGTACGAGGTCATGGCAACGATGTTACAGCTTCAGAAGCTTGCGGGCGTGGGCAACGTGCAAATGGTCGAGGTTGATGCGCCGACAACGGGCCCGGACGAGGTGCTAGTAAAGGTGAAGCGAAGCCTCATCAGCAGGGGCTCGGAGCTTTTCGGCAGGTACGTTGTCGAGCAGGAGCGACCGGCCAGCGTGATGGGCTATTCCGACGCGGGGGACGTAGTAGAGGTCGGTGACAGTGTATCCGGCGTTGGCATTGGGCAGGCGATGTCGATGCTGTCTCCCCATGCCGAGTACGTCGCGGGTAGCCTAGGCGAGGACGGTGTCGCGCACCCGTTGCCCGAGGGAATGAACTATACGATGGCGTCGTTCCTGCCGCTGGCCTCCGGGGCCGTCGCCTGGACGCTCATCCCGCCCGTCGAGCCTGGTGACACCGTTGTCGTGTTAGGCCAGGGCCTGGTCGGGAACCTATGCGCTCAGGCCGTCCGGCAGCGACAGCCGGGCCGCGTGATCGTGGTAGACGCCCTCGACCTTCGCTGCCGAATAGCAAAGGAGTGCGGCGCGGACGAGGTGATCAATATCAACGAAACCGACTCTGTGCAGGCGGTGCTCGATCTGACCGGAGGGAAGGGTGCCGATGCCGTGTTCGAGTGTGTGGGGGCTGCGGGTGGTGGCAAGAGCTTCGAGCAGGCGATGAAAATGGTGAAGCGCGACGGTGTTGTGCACCTGATCGGGCTCAACCAGGGCGGCTCGTACAGGCTCGACAGCAGCGACGTGATGAACAAAATGGTCATAGGCGGCTACTACAAGACCATCTGCAGGATTGCACGACTAGATCTCTCCGCCGAGATGCTCATGGACGGGCGGATAAACATAGAGCCTCTGATAACGCATACGCTGCCCGGACGAGAGGCCGACAAGGCGTACCACCTGCTTCACGACAATCCTGACGAAGCCCTCGGGGTGGTCCTGGACTGGGAGGCCTGAGCGCGAGGAGGAGACAAATGGAGAGGAAGCCACTCGGACGGTCAGGGTATGAGGTCAGCGCAATCGGATTGGGCTGCGTTACCTTCGGACGGGAGATCGACGAGGATGCGTCGTACAGGGTCATGGACTACGCAATGGAGAAGGGCATTATGCTCTTCGATACCGCCGAAATCTACGGCGGGGCACAGTCCAGGCTCGACCGAGCCCAGTACCTGGGCTTCGACGAGGTGCGTGAAGTGGCTCACGAGGTCAGCTCCTCGGAGCGGTCCTAGGCCGCTGGCTGAAGTCTCGGGGGAGCCGCAAGGACG
>CAUZNX010000046.1:0-7954 GCA_963580905.1 Dehalococcoidia bacterium
CAACTGCATCAGGGGTGGGTCTTCTGGACCTGCCCCTGAGTTTTGCCGGGTAAGGCTGGATGCTAGATGGCGAATCTGTCGACGGAGCACGTTGATTCGATCGTCCAGGCTATCTTGCCGGGGCATAGGCTCGTCTCTTCGACGCGGGCAAGTGCCAGCTTTACCAACGACGCGATAATCCTCGAATGCTCTACGCCCGCTGGGAATCGGATTAGACTGGCCGTTAAGCTCCTGGTCGATGAGCCTACCGACGCGCCACGTTTGGCCGCCGCGAGCTACCACGCGATGCTACTGGCCAGGGCTCACGGCGTGCCTGTGCCTGAGCCTGTCTACCTGGACACGACAGGTGCGACCCTGGGAGCGCCGGGTATTGTTACGCTCTTTGTCGAAGGGAAGCAATGGTCAGATCGGCAAGACCCGGTGGCGTGGGCCGCGACGCTCGCCAGGCTTCTGATGAGAATCCACGACATCAACCCTGGCCCTGAGGACCGAAAAATCCTGTTGGACGGCAACTATGAGTCCATGTATTTCCTGCGCGATAACCAGCCCAAGAGCAAGGCCGGACACCCCCTTTCAGATGTGATCTATGACACTGTGAGGGCATATCGTACGAGTATCCCTCAAGTCACAACCTCCCTGGTTCACCTGGACTATTGGCCTGGCAACGTTTTGTGGCGTGACGGTCAGGTTACGGCCATATTGGACTGGGATTTCGCGTCCTACGGCGATCCTGCCCTTGATGTCGCCTACTTCCGAATGGACATGCACTTGAGGGGCATAAGTGAGGCGGCTGATCCGTTCCTTGAGTGCTATGAGGCGGAATCTGGGTCGGCCGTCAAGAACCTGGGATTCTGGGAACTGGCGGCTGCCGCGCATCCCTTGCCGAATCCCGTGGCGTGGATACCAGCCAGTCGCGAGATGGGCGACGCAGCGGCCACCGATGAGCGTGCGGACACGGACTTCGTCGAGTTCGTTCACGATGCCGTGTGCCGCACCCACGCCGGTCGCTAGGTCTTCGTCGTACCCACAAGGGGGGTTAAGAGAACGATGAACGAGTCAACCGAAGTGGCGGGAGACGGGCAGGAGATTCGATTCCACGATGCAGGTCAGGACTGGACTGTGGCATGGTATCCTCCGGCCTTGCCCGTTCCGAGTGGAAAGCCCTGGGGCTCGGCTGGTGTCTGCATAACAGACACTGGAGACGTCGTTATGGTGACATCCGACGGTGAGTCGTGGGGCCTCCCTGGCGGACGTCCGGAGGGAGACGAAGACTGGCGAGTGACCCTTGACCGAGAAGTTTTCGAAGAGGCCTGCGTCCGTGTCGAAGACGCGAAGCTCCTGGGTTTCAGTAGGGGGGAGAGTGCACAAGAGGCCCAGAAGAGGGCCTGGTACTCATCAGGTCGTTGTGGCAAGCCACGGTCTCCGTGGAACCTTGGGACCCTCATCATGAAATGACGGGCAGGCTATTTGTGCCCCCGGACACTGTACATGCCCGGATAGACGTGCCCCAGGGAGTACGTCCGATCCACATGCGGTGGCTCCATGAAGCGCTGGCCACCTATGCGGCGATTTCGGACCTCCTCTCCCTCCGAGGGAGAGGACTGAGGTGGGGGTGTTCTTCGAGACGGTGGCCAGTCGGTGCTAGAGGTACTCTTTGAGCCTGGTCGCCAGTTTGACGGTCATGCCGGGGACGGCGGCCAGTTCTTCGACGGGGGCCTCGCGAACGCCTCTTGCGGAGCCGAACCTGCGGAGTAGGAGGCCGCGGCGTTTGGGGCCGATGCCGGGGACGCCATCCATGGCCGATACAACCGCGCTCTTGGATCGGCGCTGGCGGTGATATGTGATTGCATAGCGGTGGGCTTCGTCTCGCGCCCTCTGTACGAGGAACAGGGCCTGAGAGGTTCGTGGCAGCACGATGGGCTCAGGCGTCTGAGGCACAAACAGCTCCTCGTTCTCCTTCGCCAGACTGGCGAGCGGAATCCATTCCACCCCTAGCTCCAAGAGGACCTGCAGCGCGGCCCCCAGGTGGCCCTTGCCGCCGTCTATTAGGATCAGGTCGGGTACGATCTGCCAGGTGTCTTCCGAGGTCTTGCCGTCGCCCTCCGAAGAGGCTTCGGTGTCTTTGACGATGCGTTTGAACCGGCGGGTCAGGACCTCCCGCATCATCGAGTAGTCGTCGATGCCCTCGACCGTCTTGATCTTGAATCGTCGGTAGTGGCTGGTCTTTGGCTTGCCGTCCTCGAAGACGACCATGCTGCCGACGGAGTTGGTGCCCTGAATGTTGGAGATGTCGTAGCACTCGATGCGTTGCGGAGGTTTGGGCAGGTTTAGTGCCTCCTGCAGCTCGGTCACGGCCTCTTCCATGTCGCCGCGCTCTTCTTGCCTGACGCGCAGCTGTTCCAGCCCTTCGACTGCGTTCTCGGCGACCATCTCGACCAGCTTGCGTTTCTCGCCTCTCTGGGGGACGTGGACCTTCACTTTGCCCTGCCGCTTCTGCTCGAGCCAGGGGCCGATTGCGTCCATGTCGTTGAGGGGGTGCTGCACGAGGATCCGTGGCGGAACGTAGGGGCTGGCGTTGTAGAACTGCTCGACGAAAGCGGAAAGAATTCCGCCGGGTGTGTTGTCTTCAGTGCCCGCCATGATGAAGTTGTCTCGGCCCACTACCTTTCCCTGTCGTACGAAAAAAACTTCGACCCAGGCCTCTGTGGATGCCGGCGCCATCGCGATGACATCGGCGTTTTCGGAGGTCAGGTGCAGTACCTTCTGGCCTTCGTTGACCTTCTCGATGGCGCGGTACTGATCGCGGAGAATGGAGGCGCGCTCGAACTCAAGGGCCTCGGCCGCCTGTCGCATGCGCTTTGCGATGTCTTTGGCTACTGCGGTGGTCTTGCCCTCAAGGAACAGCACTACCTGATCAATGACCTCGGCGTACTGTATTTCGTCCACCGCGCCTATGCAGGGCCCGATGCAGCGGTGGATGTAGAAGTCCAGGCAGGGACGCGGATCGTTGCCGGTGATGACCTTGGTACAGGAGCGGTACGGGAACAGCTTTTTCAGCAGGGCCAGCGTCCTGCGAACCGAGTAGGCGCTCGCGAACGGGCCGAAGTACTTGGCACCGTCGTTGGTGACTTTGCGGGTGATGTATACCTGAGGGAAGGCTTCGGTCGTGTCAATCTTGATGAACGGGTAGCTCTTGTCATCTTTGAGGCGAACGTTGTAGGGAGGCTTGTGCTCCTTGATCAGGTTGCACTCGAGGATGAGCGCCTCTGACTCGGACTCTGTCAGGATGAACTCGAAGTCGAATACCCTGGCTACCATATTGCGCACCCTGCGCTCGTGGCGTGCACCGGCGGCGAAGTACGAGCGCAGCCTATGGCGGAGGCTGGTGGCCTTGCCGACGTACAGAATATCGCCGTTGGCGTTCCGCATGAGGTACACGCCGGGCTTCGTGGGGGTAGCCTTGAGGCGCTGCGAGAAGTCCTGTTTTTCGGGGGTGGTGGTGGCCATGTTCAGAGGAGTACGCCGACTGCCTTGATTGCGTGGGGCCCACGCCACAGTTTGGCGCGGGTAGACAGTAGCAGGCTTATCAAGAAAGGTATCCTGACAGGCCCTAATTTCAGCTACGGGATACTAACCCAGTACGAAGGAGAGGCCGATGATGATGACGAAGATGCCACTTGCTACAATACCGATGTGGCGAATCTCGGCACCCATGTGCTGATAGGTTCCGACCTCTTCCACGGCGGCTTGTCTCGCCCTGCGTGAAAGCCTGGGTGTTCTCTTGGCCTGAGGGGTGTCGGAAGTTGAAGATGCAGACGATGTGCTGGCAACTACGGGGGTGCCGTCCTCTTCATCCAGCTGGCGCGTTGCAGGCGCTGCCTGGAACTGATGCGACGTTCCCTTGCCACGCTTTTTGTTGTCTCTGAGACTAGCCTGCCTTGCGGCAGTCTTTTTACCCTTGCTCGGCATATCTATCCTCCGGGGCTATATGGTCTCATACATCGCCCGTTCCCGCCAGCGCTTCGAGCGCCATTTGGGAGCAGTCAGCGGGTTTGCCCACGGGGTTGGCCGCTCTGCTGGGCATGTTCCATGGGGTCGTTAGGCTCTCGGATGAGATTTGTCGTATTCCAATCGAACGTGTTCGCTGGTGAGGTGGGTGTAGACTTGGGTTGTGGTTATGCTTGCGTGGCCGAGTAGCTCCTGGACGTGCCTGAGGGGTGCTCCACCTCTTAGCAGGTGAGTGGCGAATGAGTGGCGCAGCGTGTGGGGCGAGAGTTTTGTATATATACCGGCCTGGGCCGCTAGCTTTCGCAGTATCAGCCAGAAGCCCTGGCGTGTCAGGCGATCACCACGTCTATTGAGGAACATGGCGCGACCCGATGCCTTGGTGGCCATCATGGGTCTGGCTTCAGCCATATAGTGGGTTGTCGCGGTCCCGGCTGTTTCATGAAGCGGCACGAGCCTCTCCTTGGAGCCTTTGCCGAAGCACCGCACGAATCCTTCGGCGACGTCCACGTCCCCAATGTCCAGCGCAACCAATTCGCTGACGCGCATGCCCGTTGCGTAGAGCAGTTCGATCATTGTGTGGTCGCGGAGGGCATCGGGCGAGTCGGCTTCCGGCGGCGTCAGCAACTTGTCGACCTCGTCCATCGATAGGGCGTTGGGTAGCGAGCGGCCTACCTTCGGCGAGCTGACGTGGCGGGACGGGTCTTCTTCGAGTTCTCCCTCGTCTACGAGGAACGCGAAGAAGGACCTGGCTGATGCGACCTTGCGGGCCCGGGTGGTGTCGGCATAGCCGCGTTCATGCAGTTCCAGGACGTAGGCGGCGATGGAGTCGGGTTCGATGCGTTCCCAGTCGATGGCGTCGCTGGTACTCTTGGAGAGGTACTCGGCGAGCTGTGTCAGGTCGTTACGGTACGCGGATAATGTGTTGGGTGACACGCCGCGTTCCACGGCCATGTGGTCCAGAAACTTCGAGATGCTAGCGTCCATGTGGCGGCTCTCCATCGTACTCTTGTTCGAGCCTACCACCCGGCCCCTCATGGAGAGTAGGCGGCGTTTGGTGCTGTGGCGACCAATGTCGAGTCTCAGGTGGGCATTGTGATTCGACGAATGTGCTCGTTGTTTGGCAATTGCTCAATGGGCGTTAAAGGGCGCGTTTAGAGAAAATATGTCGTATATGGGGTGAAACTATGGCTACGAAGTCCGATTAGGGCGCATGAGTGCTCCTTCACGCCGGGAAACCTGGAGCGGCTTTTGCTTGTCCTGGCTGGCCTATGGCTTGACACTCCCCCCTGTGCGTCCGTAGAATTCGGCCTGACCTCTGAGGTATAGCAGGCATGATTGAAATAGACATAAGCTCGTTCATATTCGACGCGGACTTTGTGTCCTCGGTAACTGTGAGTTGGCACGGCTTTTTTAGCTTTGTCGCGGTGCTGACGGCTGTGTTGTTGGTGGGCCGTTGGGCCCCTCTCTACAAGCTGGACCCTGACGACGTGCTTTCCGTTGCTGTCTGGTGCATCATCGGTGGTGTAATCGGTGCGCGTGTCGTCCACGTCATCGACCAGTGGGACGCGATCTACACTGCAAATCCGCTGCGTGTTTTTTACATTTGGCAGGGTGGCATCGCTGTATGGGGGTCCATCCTGGGCGGGTTCATCGGCGGGTCCGCCTATTCGTTTATCGGTAATTATTGGGAGCGCAGGAAGCACCCAGACGGCGAGGCACTCCCTTCAAAGTTCCCGGTGGGGATAATTGCGGATTTGACTGCGCCGGCGCTGCTGTTCGTCCAGTCGATTGGCAGGGTAGGCGATATCATCAACGGCGAGCACTGCGCGAGGGCGACCGAGCAGTTTTTCGGGTTCCAGTGGGTTAACCCCGAGACTGCGGCTCGTATCTGCGCTAATGGTTTCACCAACGCTGCCCACCCCGTGATCATCCTCGAGATGGTATGGAACATGGTTGCTCTGGCAGTGATTTGGCAGCTCCGCGGTCGTTTGAAGCCGGCTGGCATGCTTTTTGCACTTTACATCGCCCTGTACTCCGTCGGCCGCTTCGGGGTCTCATTCTTGCGAGAGGACCGTATCTGGGCGGCTGGCATGCAGGAGGCGCACTACATTGCGCTGTTGATGCTGGCTATCACGATACCGTTGCTGGCTATCAAGGCGAGGTTTACCGATCACGTCGAAGAGGAACCGGCGGTCTTCGAGCATGGTACCCGCGCCGACCGTCGTCGCCGCCAACGCGATGCCTAGGTGCTGCGCACGCTTCGTGCGGGCAGGCATGGGCAATTCCTATCGGCTCAACGCCTATGCACACACTAGAAGCAAGTTCTAGGGGCGTGTGCCGGGATTCGGTGCCCAACACACCTGACACACCCTTCAGTTCCGTGCACCCTTCCGTCGCTACTAGCGTGCGGGGCGTAGGTCCAGCAGGGTTAGCTGGAGAGTAGAACGGCCCCCCCACTCGTCGAGGCCCGGTGTGTAGACCAGGTCCAGATGGTCGCCGATGGCCACGGGCCGGTCACCCATTCGGAAGCCTATGACCTCCCACATTCTACGGTCATGGACGACGCTCATCTTCAGGTGGTCTCGTTGTTTTCCGACTCTTCTGGTCTTGGCGACCACCACATTTTTTGTCAGGAAGACTGGGTCTGGATTGCCCTTGCCGAAGGGTGAGAGGGAGTCGATGAAGGCGAAGTAAGCCTTGTCCAGAAACGCGGGTGCTATCTCGCCGTCGATCTCGACTGAGGGGCCTGCGGGCGCGTTGCCATTGGTGCTCAGGGACAGACTCGCAAAGTGTTCCTTGACCTGCGGCAGATCAGACGTCGCCACGACGAAGCCAGCTGCCATTGGGTGGCCACCATGGCGCGTTAGAACCTCCTGAACGCCTGTGAGGGCATCCACGATGTTAAACCCTGCGATGCTTCGCATGCTGGCCCTGGTGAGCCGATCCCCTGGGGATAGCGCCACAACCGGACGGTTGTAGGTTTCCGCCAGGCTTCCTGCGACCAGGCCGAGGATGCCAGGTATCCAGTCCGCGTGTTCGACGACGATTACCGCCGGCGGGCCTCCAATCATGGATTCGACCTGATAGGTAGCCTGTTCCACCGCTTTGCGCGATATGAGACGTCTGGCATCGTTGTGTCGTTCCAGTTCGTCTGCGATCGGCTCCGCCTGTTCGGTACTTCGTGCCGTTAGGAGGCTGAGACTGACGGCGGGGCTGGCGAGGCGTCCGGCGGCGTTGAGCCTGGGGATGAGAGAGAACGATAGCGCCTCGGAGTCGATCTGCCCCATCTTCAGCCCCGCACGGGCTATGAGGGCTTTCAGCCCCGGGTTTTTTGTGCGGTTCAGGCTCTCGATACCCTTTTTCACCAGGTATCGATTCTCACCATTCAGTGGGCCCACGTCGGCTATGGTGCCGATGGCCGCTAGTTCCATGAGATGTTCAGGAGTGTCCTTGCCCAGAAAGCGCCACAAGGCTTCGACCAGCTTGTAGGACAGTCCTGCGCCGGTAAGCTCCGCGTACGGATATCTTGAGTTTTTCCGAGACGGGTTGACCAGTGCGATAGCGGGTGGCTGTATCGCGGGAATGACGTGGTGGTCGGTGACGATCGTGTCGATTCCCAGCGCCGACGCTAGCTCGATCTCTTCGACGTCGCTGGAGCCACAGTCGACCGTGATCATCAACGAGATGCCCTGGCCCCTCAGCGATCCAACTGCCAGAGCATTCAGCCCGTGGCCCTCATCAGTCCGGTCGGGCAGGTAGGGGATCGCGGTGGCGCCAAGTTCCTCAAGGGCCTTGACCAGAACGGCTGTGGCAGTTAGCCCGTCTGTGTCGAAGTCTCCAAAGACGCCGATTATTTCGCCGTCCTGGACCGCGTTTGCAAGCCGCTCTACGGCAGCTTCCATGTCGGGGAGCAGGAAGGGATCGTGGGAGTCGCGTTCGTCTGGTG
>CAUZNX010000047.1:0-7903 GCA_963580905.1 Dehalococcoidia bacterium
GCTTCGACGGCTACCTTTGGCGATTTACTGGCGGCGAGACGCTGCGGAATCCAGACGGCGTGACGATGCGGGAAGTGCCTGCCTCGACGCCTGAGTCGGATGCCTTGTCCGCAGACCTCAAAGGCCGTGGGTTCAAGTTTGTCGGTACCACTATCTGCTACGCGGTGATGCAGTCGGTCGGCATGGTGAACGATCACTCTGATGAGTGCTGGCGGACAACGGGCGGCTGATTTCGCCTGGGTGAAGCATCCGTTTCGTGGGGCAAAAAGAGGACCCCCGATGCTCAGCAACACCGGGGGTCAGCTCAAGGAGGAGCCAGCGTAAAGAGTAAATCTTTGAACGCTGGCTGGCTAACTCTACCATATGGTGTGTGGGAACACAATACATTCCGCAATATGTTGCGGAGTTTTTCTGGAGGCCTGATAATTGTTTCCACGGCGGTTCAGCAGTGAGTCTCAGAAGGGCCGTTATACTGTAATGATCCTGTGTAGGGGGAGCCATTGAAGACGAGTTTGGGTCGTGTAGCCGTTGGCCGCACGTGGTGGGGAATCGCACTGATTGTCGCGGCTATCGCATGCTCTAGCACGCCCGAAGCGACCGCGACGCCGGAGCCGACAGCCCTGGTTGAGCCGACCGCTGTCGTGACGACGAATCCGTCGTCGACGGTGCAGGTCAGGGTGGCCCTAGCCTCTACGGATCTAGCTGTGGGACCGAACCGTCTTGTATTCGGAGTACTGGGTGATTCAGGTCCCGTCCGGTCGCCTAATGTAAAGGCAAGATTCGTGTATGTCGACGGTGACGCGACCGCGGTACTCTTCGAAGCTGAGGCGCGGTTCGTGGAATGGCCTGGCGGCGCTAGTGGCGTCTACGTGATCGACGACGTTGAGTTCGACAGCGCCGGGCGTTGGGGAATGATCGTCGACGGTGTGATGGACGATGGGACGGCCCTGATTGGCCAGTCTGGTCTAGTGGTGAACCAGGAGAGTTCGTCTCCGGCCGTGGGGTCTCCGGCGCCCCGGAGCGCCAGCAAGACATCAGCCGACGTAGCAGACCTGTCGGAACTGACAACTTCTCCGATCCCGGACCCTGGCCTCTATGATCTGAGTATCGCCGACGCCATCGTTGCCGCACAGACCACCGTTGTGACCTTCGCGACCCCCGCATTTTGCCAGACCGCGACCTGTGGTCCCCAGGTGGAGGTGCTTTCATCGCTGCGGCTACGCCACACCGAATCGACCTTCATTCATGTCGAGGTCTACGACAACCCGGACGAGATAGAAGGAGACCTGTCGAGAGCCAGGATATCGCCGCTGATGGAGGAGTGGGGCCTGGTGACCGAGCCCTTCACCTTCGTAATTGACCCTGCCGGGCAGATCGCGGCCAAGTTCGAGGGGTTTGTGACCGAAGAGGAGTTGGAGGCGGCGTTGTTGAGATTGCCAGGTACAGGGGACACAAACGATGGATAAGGCATTGGCGCAGCGGTTCGGACGTATCGGCTTGGTCCGGCCTGGACTGATTGCACTGGTTGTGGCATTGGCGGCGATCCTCTCAGTCACGAATACAGTCAGTGCTCAGGGAGAGGGAGAAGGGGCGCGGGAACTGTTCCGTGAGACCGTGGAACCGTTCGAGCTAGCGCTCAGTGTCGAGCCAGCCGAGGTAGTAGCAGGCTTCATCCACCTCTCCGTGACGGTGCTGGTAGCCGGGGAATCGACTCCGGTGGTGGGTGCCGTCGTCAACATAGTTGGCACAGCTAGCGACGGTTCTGCCTTGCAGTCTCGGGCTGTCAGCGAGCCGACACGCCCGGGAATCTACGACGCGAACCTGTCGATGGAGCCGGGAGGGTTGTGGACGGTTACTGTCGAGGTGAGCAAGGACGGCCTGGGAACCGCCACCCACGAAGTGTCGCTGACGGTGGGGAATCTACCCCTGTCAGCCGGGCTAGTGGGCACACTTTTGTGGTTTCTGACGACCGCCGCGTTGCTTGGTGGCGGCATCTACCTATGGAGGCGGTCCAGGACCGCACTGTCTGGTCGTTAGGCGGTCACGCCTCTCGGTGACGTACGCCGTTTCACCATACGATGATTCTAGTTCCTTGTGCTCCGCTCTCCGTTACTTGCTAGCCACCGCTCCTGGCGTCCTCGATCTCATCCACATACAGTACGCCGGCCTCCTCGTGGTAGGTCACGATGATCGGTGCCCCTTGCACCATGTGGTCTCGAACGTGAGACGGTAGCCAGCCTCGATAGTCCTCTGCTTCAAAATCCCACTTGGTCCCGGTATCGTCCTGCACCGAGAGTGTCTCGATTTGTGTCAGGCTGCCAGCTGCAACGTCCAGGACGACACCTGTCACCGTTGACTGCTCCGCTGCTGGCGTCCCTGGTTGTTCCTCACTACCGCACGCCACTGCCCAGATTACCAGGAGAGTGGTCATTACGACGATCAGTGTTTTTCTCACGAGATCTCCCAGCCCTTGCCGCGGCAAGAGCGTATATCTACCCGCAGAACTGTGTGCCCTAGGGCGCGTAGTTGGTGCGAAATACGAACTAGTGTACTATTATCGAGTCCGTCGATCATTACAACATCTAAACATATGATCAAAACTTGTACCGACTTTCAATTGACTATTTTCTTAGACGATGTATAAGGTAGACCGGCGGGAGGTAAATGATGAACAGAGCAAAGTACGTTATACCACTACTATTCGTGGCTGTCGCTATGGCCACCATTCAGCCCGGAGCTGTCCGTTCCGTCTCGGCGGAATCGACACCTCTTGTCGTCGTTGTGGCGGACGCCCAAGCGCTCCACCAGACGGAGGACGCTGTCGATGTGGCAGCATCCTTCATCGGACTGCTTTCCACGTTACAAGGGGCGCAGCGGTTCGTGTTCGTCGGTGGCGAGGACCCATCGCGGCAGGTGGGGCCATTCAGCGCCTCCGACCCGGACTATGACGAGTCACGTGCACGGATCCTGACATTGTTGGGCACCGTGGACGAGCAGTCCGCGCCGCTCGCCGGATTACTGCTGGAGGCACAGGCTGTGCTCAGCAGAGAGCAGGGTGCCCCTGGGTCCGAGGTATATGTAATCACGGGCGATTCTGTGGAGACCGACTTTGGGCAGCTGGCCGTTCAGCTTTCGCCCCTGGCCGGTCGGTTTGATGAGTTCGGATGGACCATTAACGGGGTCGAGCTTCCGAACGCGTCGGCAGAGTCTGTACTATTTCTCGAGGGACTAGCGTCCGAATCAGCCGGTCGGGTCATTGATCTGTCCGGAACGGACGCTCTGATGGACGTTGCCGACTCCCTATTGGGGCGAGTTGGACGCGGATCGCTCTCGGCTCTGGGCAGACGCGATCTGGATCCGGCCGAGCTGATGAGCTCCGCGATAAGTATCGTGCCCGGGACCAGCGAGACCACCATCATGCTGTTCAGGGACGACACCGTTGGCGAAATGCAACTCAGCGATCCGCTGGGATTTGGTGTTTCGGCCTTCGACCAGTCGAAGTTCCAGATTGTGGAAACACCTCATGCGATCATCTGGAGACTCATAGACCCTGAGCCAGGCAACTGGAGGGTCGATGTCACGGGTATGAATGGGGGTGTGTCGGTGTGGAGGCATACCGAGAACGACTATAGTCTGGCTCTGATCGCGAATGAGCCGGTGCCCCTAAATGAACCCGCCGCCATCCTGGCGTACGTACAGCGGGGCGATCAACCAGTGAACCTGGAAGACGTCCGAATGTACGCGAATATCACCACGCCGGAAGGCAGCAGAGTCACGCTGGAAATGATGGACGATGGGATCGGCAGTGACGCTGTGGAAGGCGATGGCAGTTTCACTTTGACGCTGCCGCCGCTGTTGGCACGGGGTGAATACCAGGTTGAGTTGGAGCTGGATTGGCTGACATACAACCACCGCATCTCGTCCCTGGCTAGCTTCAGCACGAGCATATTCCCGGGCCTGTTGGTCACCGCGGTGGACTTCGGTGAGCTTGAACCTGGTGCGCGGACACACGTTGCCAACGTGGTCGTGCATGTGGACGGCCAGCCCTACCCAGTGAACCCGGAAACGCTCACTGCCAACCTGAGTTCGACTGAGGACGAGCCGGGGATTATCGAGTTGGTGCCCATGCGTGTTTATGGCGATGGCCCGGCCTTCGAGTACGATGTGTTCCTGACGGCGCCGGACTATGGCCGATTCTCCGTGAGCTACTTACTGGATACCGAGTATGCAGGAAGGGTCTTCCAGCACAGCACCGACGCCGCGTTCTTTATTGCAGAGCCGCCTGTGGCGGTCGCCGAGGTCGTAACCGACGTTGTTGCAGATCTCGCGCCGGCAGTGACGTTGCCGTCGGCGGTGCAGTCGTTGCCAGTGCCGTTCATAAACGACGCCCCCTCCGGATTCCCGATGTTGGCTGTCTGGATACCCATAGGTCTACTGGTGGTGCTGGGGGCCGCCGCATCCTGGGTTCTGACTCGCACGAGGCCCTATGGCTTCATCTACGACGATCAGGACGATCCTCTCGTGGACTTTGCCGCGATACGTCGGCATCCGGTGCTCGAGTTGCTGCTCAGAGGCTCTATCAAGGGCAACGAGCTGGGCCTGCCAGGGTTGGAGGGTGTAGTTTTCCGATTCAGCAAGGGCCAGATCCAGATAACAAGCCAGGGCGACCACCCGACAGTGAGGGTGAACAACCAGCCACTGGTCGGTCAGACGACTATCGAAGATCGGACCTGGATTGGTACCGGCGGTAAGCTGTATACGTTCCTCCTAAGTCCGCCGTCACCAATGCTGGAGGGCTCTGGCGACTAAGAATCTAGGCCCACGTTTCCAGAAATAAAAAAAGACCCCGAGGGCTCAGCCTGCGGGGTCTTTTTTCGTCTGATTAAGTGTCTGGCTAGTCGCTCTCGGTTATGATGATGGTCTTGATCGCATCTCCTGGGTTAGTCGCTCTGGCCGGATCCCTGAGCGTAATCTTGTTCACGACGTCCATGCCTTCGGTCACCCTGCCGAACACTGTGTGACACGAAGTTCCGGGTGTGCTGCAGTCTTTGGGTGTGCCATCGGGTTCGTTGCCGTCCAGGAATGTCGTTGGGACGAAGGTGATGAAGAACTGGCTGCCGTTGGTCCCAAGTCCGTTTCGGACGCCAGCGTTGGCCATCGAGACGGTGCCGACGGTGTCGTGGCGTCGTAGTGGGCTGGGCTCATTGTCGAAGTTATAGCCGGGTCCGCCTGAGCCGGTACCGGTGGGGTCACCGCTCTGGGCCATGAACCCCTCTAGAACGCGGTGGAATGTGATGCCGTCATAGTAGCCGTCCCTCGCGAGAAAAACGAAGCTGTTGACGGTGACGGGCGCTTCCTTTGGGTACAGCTCAATTGTGAACTCGCCGCCCTTTTCCATTTGGAAGGTAGCGGTGTAGTTCTTGTCGGTGTCGATGGTCATTGCCGGTGGGGACGAGTAGGTCTTGATGGCTGGCTCCTTGGTTACGGGTTTTGATTCAGCTGTAGATTCGCCTTCGGTGATTATGATGGTCTTGATCGCATCTCCGGGAGTCGTCGCCCTAGCAGGGTCGCGGAGGGAGATGCTGTTCACGACGTCCATGCCCTCGATGACCCTGCCGAACACTGTGTGGCACGACGTGCCTGGAATGCTGCAGTCCTTGGGGGTGCCATCCGGCTCATTGCCGTCCAAGAATGTGGTCGGCAGGAAGGTGATGAAGAACTGGCTACCGTTGGTCCCGCGGCCGTTCCTGACGCCCGAGTTGGCCATCGAGACGGTGCCGACGGTGTCGTGTCGTCGCAGTGGGCTGGGCTCGTTGCCGAAGGTATAACCGGGTCCGCCGGATCCAGTGCCCGTGGGGTCACCGCTCTGGGCCATAAAGCCTTCCAGGACGCGGTGAAATGTGATGCCGTCGTAGTAGCCGTCCCTGGCTAGGAAGACAAAGCTATTGACGGTAAGGGGGGCTTCCCTCGGATACAGTTCGATAGTGAACTCGCCGCCCTTTTCCATTTGGAAGGTAGCGGTGTAGCTCTTGTCGGGGTCGATGGTCACTGGTGGCGGGGACACGTACGTCTTGATGGCCGGCTGCTCGGCAATGGGTGCTGGCGTAGGCTCGGACTGAGGCGTCTGGGTCGGCGTGGAGGCCGATTGTCCGGTTTCTGATGCTGGTGCAGCCGCGTCCGGCTCGTCGCTGCTACAGGCTGCGAGGAGAGAGATCACAGCGACTGCGGCAGCAAACAGTGCAATTCGGAGGGGTCGGTTCGACATAGGTCTCGATACCTGCCTTTCTCGACGTGTGTGGGCGTCACACCGGCGAGGCTGACGACCTAATTAACAGCGAGTAATATTCTACATGCAATACACGGGACGCGCCACGGTCACGAAGAATCAAGTTGTACCCCGAAACATGCCGTGCTACTCTGAATCAGGTCTTTACACGGGTACCCTCCTGACCACATTCTGCGAGTCGAGAATTTCACGAACCCTATCTGAGACGCCTGAGTAGCTATGCCACAACAATCTGAGCACCCCGGACGCAGCATCCTTTGCGTGTTCGCACACCCTGACGATGAGACCGCCGGGGCAGGCGGGACAATCGCTCGCTACACAGCAGAGGGCGTTGCCGTGCAGGTTGTTACGGCGACGCGCGGGGAGCAAGGATCACTGGGCCCGGACGACCGCGTTATTGGGCGGGAGGAGCTCCCGATAGTGCGGGAGACCGAGCTGCGCTCCGCGATGGTGGTACTAGGGGCGCACCCCCCCAGTCCTGCTCGGCTACCGGGATGGAGAGGTAGCTGATGCCGACTTTGCCGAGTTGGTGGCGAAGGTTGTGGCACACATGGACGATGTCAGTCCCGATGTCGTGATCACATTCGGACCCACAGGCATTACGGACCATCCGGACCACAAGACAATGCACCAGGCGACGGTGGAGGCGTTCCAGCGATACACAGGGAAGGCGGGAAACCGCGCTCGTCTGCTGTATTTCGCCATCCCGCCCGAGATTGCACGGGAATTCGAGCTGGAAATAGAGGGGCCCGAGGCGGTCCCCAATGTCGTCGTAGACATCTCAGATGTCCTCACCCTTAAGCTAAAGGCGCTACGAATCCACGGCTCACAGATGGACATTCAGGAGATGACGGACAAGATCGAGGCAGGGCTGAAGTGGGACAGCGAGACGTTCCACCAGGCGCTTCCTCCTCTGCCGGATGGTGAGATCACTCAGGGCCTTTGGCCGTAGGAATCCCGACACCTTCGTAGAGCGGAGGTGGATACTTCACCCAGCCCCTTTGACTTTCGTCCCCTATTTGGAGTGCTCCGTCTCGACCGCGAAGGTCCGTACCTGGAACGGTGCCACGTCGAAGGTGAGGCTCGTGTTGTCCACGCCCACCGGACCCTCGTCCTCCTCAAGTAGATTGACCTCGATTGCCTCACCCACGCCCACACCCAGCTGTAGCTCCGCTCGTCCCCGCATGTTGTGCCCCTCGTAGCACCTCAGTACCAGCCTGTCGGAGTCCTCAGCTAGTTTTACGGTCTCGACGAAGACGCCATCCCGGTTTGACGAGACTAGAGATAAATCCTGTGGTAGCGTCCCTTCGTGAGCCGCGGTCCTCACCACTTTCATTGGGTAGTTGAGCTCGAATCCTGCTCGAACGGCGCCGTTTCGCCAATCCCCTGCGTGGGGGTAGAGGCTGTAGGTAAATTGGTGATGGCCCTGGTCCGTCTCGGGGTCAGGCTGGGTCGGAGATCGCAGCAGGCTCAGGCGCATGACGTTGTCCTTTACGTCATAGCCGTATTTGCAGTCGTTCAGCAGGGACACCCCGTAGTCGCCCTCCGACAGATCCGCCCACTTCTGGGCGCTTACCTCGAAGCGCGCCTGGTCCCACGGCGTGCTGCGGTTCACAG
>CAUZNX010000048.1:0-7847 GCA_963580905.1 Dehalococcoidia bacterium
GCTGCACACCTATCTGGAGAAAGCGCCGCGTGCTGTCGACCTGATCGTGCCGGTGCCCCTGCACCTCAGCCGGGAACGAGAGCGCGGCTACAACCAGTCCGCACTCCTGGCCAAGGAGTTGAGCCGCCTCACCGGCATCCCCTTGGCGACCGACCTCCTGAGACGCACCATAGACACAGCACCTCAGGTCACGATGGATGATTACGAGCAGCGTCGTAGCAATATTGCAGGCGCATTCGAGTGCATCGGCGACCCTTCCGGGCTAAACGTGCTCCTCGTCGACGATGTGATAACCACCGGCAGCACCATGAGCGCATGCGCAGCGCCCCTCAAATCGCAGGGCGCCGCCAGAGTCTGGGGCCTCGCCCTGGCCCGCTAGTGCCGGTGCTGGTGCTGCGCACGCTGGGTCGGGCGGGGGGTGTGCACGCTGGGTCGGGCGGGGCTGGTGGCATCAGGAATTCTCTCCAAGCCGGGCACGCTACAGCGAACGCTTCTTTCGATCGGCGGGTGTGCAGAGGGCGCAGCCCACCTGCCGGGAGCGTGAGGGTGTCCCTCACAAACTCTCTTATTCTTAATCTTGGGGGGACGGGGCATCGTAACCAAGGACCATTTCCACTCTAGATCGCGAGCCCTCAAAGTCACTTCTCCACAAGTAAGTTAACACTTACGTAAATTATTGCTAACATAACTCCATGGTTGAAGCCGCACTGAAGGCCATAGCCGACCCGCGACGTCAGGACATCCTGGTTATTGTGCACGAGAACGAGCTGTCAGCTGGCGATATCGCGTCACGCTTCGACATTACCCGCCCCGCGATATCACAGCACCTCCGTGTCCTGGTAGATACAGGGCTGGTGTCCATGCGTCGCGACGGGACAAGAAGGCTGTACAAAGCCAGGCCGGAGGGTCTCGAAGAGATCAGGGCGTTCCTGGATCAATTCTGGGGCCGCAGCCTCGACCTGCTGAAAAAGGCGGCTGAACAAGAGCAACAAGGAGAATCCGATGAGCACACAGACCATAGTGGTTGAGCGAGAGGTCCGGGTATCAGCAAGTCCGGAGACGATATTTCCGTTCCTGATCGACCCTGAGAAGATCGTCCGGTGGAAGGGCACCGATGCCATGCTAGACCCCCGACCCGGCGGCATATACCGCGTCAACGTCGCTGGCAAGAACATGGCTAGAGGCGAGTTTGTCGAGGTTACTCCCAACAGCAAGGTAGTTTTCACCTGGGGTTGGGAAGGCGACGAAGAGGTCCCTCCGGGCTCTTCCACCGTGGAGATGTCCCTCACCCCTGACGGGGACGAGACCATAGTGCGGCTGCGCCACACCGATCTGCCAACGAAGGAGTCGGCCGCCAAGCACACCATGGGATGGGACCACTACATGTCTCGCCTCGCGGTTGCGGCCCCAGGAGGCGACGCCGGCGAAGACCCGATGATGAATATGGACATGTAGCGCCGACCTACACGCACCTACTACTCCACTAGTACGTCGTCCTCGTCAGTGAGGACCAGGTAGGGCTCGCCCCACTGGTCCTCATCGGCCAGGTCCCAGTCAGCAGTGGAACCCTCCGCGCGCATCCGAATACCCCAGTCGCCGCCAGAAATCAGGTGCGCGATAGCCTGTCCGGAATCCGAGACAGGTACATACATGGCCGGGCAGGGGGTGCCGCCGTCTTCGCTGCACCAGCCCGTCACCTCATACACGCCATCTGGGCGGCCCGGCTCAAACAAACGCACCAGTGTAATAGGCGTCGGTTCGGCCCTGGTCTCGTACAACTGCATCGACATGTACTCGCAGTTGTCGTTCTCTTCGACCTCGATATATATTTGACCGAGCATTGGCATGTACCCTTGGACACTTCGCCGACACGTTCTGAGCAGGGAAGAGCGGATCCTCATGTGTGAGGACCCCCCACACCCAAAGAGGGGGCCGTGCCCCCCTAAAGCCCCATGATGTTGTAGCCGGTGTCGACATGCAGTATCTCGCCGGTGACCCCGCTAGACATGTCGCTGCACAGGTACAGCGCGGTCTTAGCCACCTCATCCGTCGTGATGTTCCTGCCCATCGGTGAACGCTCGGCATGGATGCGCTTCATGTCGCGGTACCCGGTGATCACCCGTGACGACAGCGTGTCGAGCGGCCCGGCTGAGATCGCGTTCACCCTGATATTCTGCGGACCCAGATCATTGGCCAGCTGCTTGACCTCGTTCTCCAGCGCCGCCTTCGCTGTCCCCATCACGTTGTATCCGGGGAAGACGGAGGTGGAAGCCTGGAAGGTCATGGTCAGGATGCTGCCGCCATCGCCCATCAACGGCGCACCGTACCGGGCGATCGGAATCAGCGAGTACGCGCTAACATCCAACGCCACCTTGAATCCATCACGGCTGGTATCGACGAACGGGCCGCCCAGGTCGTCGCGGTTTGCAAAGGCGATGCTATGGACAATATAGTCCAACCTTCCCAGCTCCTTCGACGCCTTCTCGTAGGCTGCCGCGACATTTTCGTCCGAGGACACGTCGCACTCGATCAGCACCCCGTTGCCCCACGGCTCCACGAGCTTCGCCACGGGCTCCATCACTCGCTCGTTCTGGTAGCAGATGGCAAGCCTTGCCCCTGCCTCGTGAAGAACCTCCGCGATTGCCCAGGCGATACTCCGGTGATTTGCCACGCCGAATATGATCCCGGTCTTACCTTCCAAATCGATGGGGTACATGCATCTCCTTCCAAAATAGCTTGTTATTTATCGGGGATCCGGCCTCCTCTCCCTTTGAGGGAGAGGACCGAGGTGAGGGTGATCCGTGCTCCGCACATTACCCGTGAAAGTGTATCCGCTCCGGCTCCAGCGAGACGATGATACGGGGCTGCTTGCGCACAGCGGTCATCCACGCTTCGACCTTGTCCGGCGTCACATACCTCTTCACTATAGCCAGCGTGTCAGGCCAGATGGCGTCGCCCTCGATTATCTCGGCGTGCCCGCGGATCGCCGCATAGTCTTCGGCCAGGGTACCCGAATAGACGCACACCGACAGACGATCGTCCCTGACCAGGTTCAGGTACTTGAAACGATCCTTTGTCGTCGATATCTTCATCCGTCCGTCCGAAAAGTCGTACCAGTTCGGCGTGAGCTGCGGCATGCCTGTCTTACCGACAGTCGCCACGACGGCTATTCGGGATGGCGCGAGGAAATCCTCCAGACGCTTACCCTCTTCTGTAGTCATATCTATCACTCTCCCTTTACGCCCAGTAACCGAGCCGTGTTGCCGCCAGTGATCAAACCAACCTCTTCGGGTGTGAGGAAGTCCGAGACGTGGCGTATGTGCGCCAGGTTCTGGCGGTATGTATAAAAGCGCATCACCATGGGTATGTCGGTGCCCCACATTAGCCGGTCAGCACCGAGACGGCCGACCAGCCGCTTCATCGTGTCCCGCACCTGCGGCATCGGGTACTCCCAGATGTCCCCCAAGGATATCGCGAAAAGTAGCTGGAGGGAAAAACGGGGATTGTCGGACGGCATCGCGTCGAATACCTCGTCGGGTATCGCCAGCGTCTCGCCATCAACAAAGACGCGCCAGCTCAGTCCGTGAGTGACCACCACATCCATGTCCGGGTATCGCGCCATCAGCGTGCCAACCGAACGCAGCTGCGAGGCCACGACCTCTGCCGCAGTGCCGCCCTCTGTAGCCAGGGACTTGTAAGACGGGGTGATGAATACAGGTATGCCAAGCTCCGCTACGCCGTCCCAGAACGGCCGAAACTCCGGCCCCGTCCAATCCTCGGACTGGTTATACAGCGGAATCTGATCGGGCAAAAACTGCAGGCCCACCATACCAGGCTCCGCAACAGCCCTCTTGAGCTTTTCGTACGATCCACGAGGGTCGGTCGGGATGAGCCACTCCTCGACATGGGCCAGGCCCTGCAGCCGGTCTGGAAACCGCGCTGTACAGTCCGCAATGAATTCGTTGGATATGCCAAGGTAGGGCGTCCGGTGTATCAGCGCCATATCCACCCCGGCGTAGTCCATCTCGGCAACCAGGCTCTCCGCCGGGTACGTCATGTCCACCACCGACGGCACCATGTACTGCTTGACGTAATCCTCGCCGTCCACAGTCCACTCGAACGTGCCATGGCTCGCGGCCCTGAAGTCGACGTCGTTGAGCGCGTCGAAGCTCCATCCGCCATTGGGATCCGCCAAACCGAGATCATCGGCCGGCGCCCTATCCCGCTTTCGCCAAGCCGGCATGAAGTGTCGCGCCATGCCAAGCTGCAAGTGACGCCTGAACTGCTCTGGATCGTCAAAGCCGCCGTCGCCTCCCAGGTTGGGAAAGCAGTAGGCGTGACCGTCGTAGATCATGACTACCTCCGATGGCCCACAATATAACCCGGCCCCTATAAGGGAGTCCAGAGGGCCAGCCCTCCAGCGAGGTCCGGGGCAGCGCCCCGTCTTATCCCCTTATCACAGCCCCACCAGTCATGTACGCCTTCGCAATATCTATAATCAGCGCGATGTCGTCCCTGGCAGAGGCCACAGGCGACCGTGACTCCACGCCGTCGACAATGCACTCGTGGAAGTGCCGCAGCTCCCGTCTGAACGGGCTCTCCCAGTCCAGCTCCGGCGACTTGCGCACCGATGTCCCGTCCGCCTCGATCTCCTGCACCGTAACCGTGGATTGCCCCCTGGAGAACCCGCTCTCGTATGACACGAGAACCCTCTTCCCGCCGCCGTACACCTCCAGCGTCTCGTGGAAGTCCCACAGCTCCGGTAGATCCACCCAGGATATGACGGCCCGGTGCCCTTCTGGATACTCCAGCACAGTGCTCAGCGCCCGGCCATCGGCCCACACCTCCGCGCTGGCAATGCGGCTCGGCATCCCGAACAGCGTCCGCAGCCCGTATAGGTCGTGGATCAGGCTCCCAGACAGCATCCCGAAGGCACGCTCCGCCTCCGGAGACGCCTCACCAATAGCGTCGGCCATCGCGATCCGGCGCGCCGCTGCCGTCTCCTCGATCACGCCGTCGGGCAGATCGTCGAACCTGCGGGTACGGAACTGCTGCATGTGCAACGCATTGTCCGGGTGTAGGTGGTTCACCTGCACGAAACGCACATCGTCGATCGTGGCAACCTCTCGGCGCGCCGTTTCGAAGGCCGGCTCGTACAGCTTCACGTACCCCACCTGACCGACCTTGCCCGACGCCTCCGCAGCTGCGATAATTGCGTCCGCTTCCTGAAGCGATGCGCACATCGGCTTCTCAATGAACACGTGCTTACCAGCCTCGAACGAGGCCACCGCCACCGCCGTCTTGGGGTCTGTCTGGCACAACAGCACCGCGTCCACGTCCGACTCAAGCACCTCGCGGTAGTCGGTTGTGTACTTTGGGACGTGGAACAACTCTGCGACGTACTTCGCCGCCGACGGCGAGATGTCGCACACCATTACGACCTCGAACTCCTCTGCAAGCTCCGTGAGAAAGGGCAGATGCTGTATCTGGGCGATTGCTCCGCACCCGATCACACCGATCCGTACTCGTGTCATGCCCGTCCCTCCGTTGACCTAAGTTCCTTCGGCCCTCGGGGCTATCTCGTTCCAAAGCTCCGCCAGTTCGGCAGAGCGGCGAAACACCTCCACGAGCCCATCCCAAATCTCAGCCCGCGCCTCGGGTGCAGCGGCGTCACCCTCTTTGATCGTTGTCGACTCCTCGCGGGCCAGCGCTCCCCCGGCGGCGTCCGACACAGCCCGTGTAGCCTCCGCAAGCCGCTGCATCAGCTCCGGCAGAGGCGTGCTGGTGTCGGCCTCGATGTCATACGCGCTGGACGGCGTAAACCTGTGAGGCATCCGGTTTCCATCCGCGCTCCACATCGTGTGGGTTGGCTGGATGTGGGGCGTGACCGACAGATACATGGTCATTGGCTCGTCCCCCACGACACGCAACGAGTGAAGCTGGTCGACCAGAGCCACACACATCTGGCCCGGCCCCACCACCTTGCTCTCGCCGTCTATCGTGAACTCGGCACGGCCCTCCAGTACCAGAAACACCTCCTGGCCCAGGTCGTGCGAATGAGCGCCGCTGTCCTCTCCGGGCTCCATTCGAATGAATCGCGACCTGATCTGCGGCGTGACCAGTACGTTGCGCACGTCTTCTCGGTAGTCGTACACCGTGAAACCCATTTGCACCCCTCCCAGTCCGTCATGAACCTACGCTGAACCGCCACAAGGTTACAGTGCCTCGCGCCACCGGTAAAGACGCCATATTGACGCCGCTACCGTAAGTGCATATGCTGGGCGCACGGGGCTTTTGAACCCCACCTCAGCGACTGCGTCAACGCGTCGGCCCCCCTGAGTACAGGCCCCGTTGGTCCTGTATCTGGGCGGACAGGAAGCAGACAGCCAGGCGGCAAGGAGATAAATCGGCATGAAGATGTTTATCGCGGGCGAGTGGGTCGACAGGGACGAAAAGATGAACGTGCAGAACCCCTTCGACGGCAGTGTCATAGACACGGTGCCGCGGGGCAGCGTCGACGACGTGGCCACAGCCGTGGCCAGCGCCGTACGGGGCGCGGAGATCATGGCTGAAATGCCAGGGTACCGGCGCTTCGAGATTCTACGCAAAGCAGCGGACCTGATGCAGGAGCGGCGCGACGACCTGGGCCAGACCATCACCCTGGAAGAGGGCAAGGTAATCTCCGAGGGTCTCGGCGAAGTCGACCGTGGAATCCAGACCATGTCACTCTCCGGCGAGGAGGCGAAGCGCCTCTACGGCGAGACCATCCCTCTGGACGGCGCACCCACCTGGACAGGCCAGCTAGGCTTCACGCTACGAGTACCCGTGGGCGTCGTCGCGGCAATTTCACCGTTCAACTTCCCACTGAACCTGGTCTGCCACAAGGTAGGACCTGCCATAGCGGGAGGCAACGCGGTAATCATCAAGCCCGCCTCCGATACGCCTCTCTCCGCCCTAAAACTCACCGAGATACTGCTGGAAGCCGGCCTGCCACCAGAAGCGATCCAGTGCGTGACCGGCTCAGGCGGCACCATCGGAGACGCCCTCGTGTCTGACAAACGGATCCGAAAGGTGACGTTCACCGGCAGCATGGAGGTAGGCGAGCATATCTGCAGGGTTGCGGGCCTCAAGAGGGTAACGATGGAGCTCGGCTCCAACTCGCCACTGATCGTCATGCCCGATGCCGATATGGCCAAAGTCGTCGCAGGCACCGTCGCCAGCGGCTTCTCCAATGCCGGCCAGGTCTGCATCTCGGCCCAGCGGGTCATCGCCAGCAGTGAAATCTATGACGACTACCTCGACGCGCTAACGGAGGGGGTCAAGGGGCTCAGCACCGGCAACCCGATGGACGGAACGGTCAAGATGGGACCGATGGTCAGGGCCCAGGACGCCGTTCGGGTCGACGAGTGGATCAATGAGGCCGTTGGCGCGGGCGCGCGCACCGTCTACGGCGGTGGCTTCGAGGGCGCCATGCACAACCCGACCATCGTCGCCGACGTGACCCCCGACATGCGCATCTCCCGAGAGGAGCTGTTCGGGCCCGCAGTTACGGTGACGCCATTCGACGACATCGACGAGGCGATCGCGATGGCCAACGACAGCCCCTACGGGCTCAGCGCCTCGATCTTCACCCAGGACATCGACCGTGCAATGAAATTCGCACGAAATGTCCATTCGGGGAACCTTCAGATCAACGCAGGGCCCCAGTGGCGCGCCGACCTGATGCCCTACGGCGGCCTCAAGGACTCCGGCATGGGCAAGGAAGGCCCCAAGTACGCCATAGAAGAGATGACCGAGCTAAAAATGGTCATCTACCACCCATAGAATTTCCGAAATAGGGGGAGGGC
>CAUZNX010000049.1:0-7767 GCA_963580905.1 Dehalococcoidia bacterium
TAGTGGAGAACGGCGAAAATTACGACGAGTGGGGCAGGTATTTCTTCGACCCCGGCAACTCACTGTTCCACCACACTCCGTTCTATCTGTGCATGGGAAATCATGAGGAGCAGTCCGAGTGGTTCGGCAAATTCGTGTCGTATCCCGAGCCTACTACATACTACTTATTCGACTACGGCAACGCCCATTTCGTCGCCCTTGACAGCACCTCAAAGGGCGACTATGGCGACCCTGCCCGGACGCAGGAGCCGACGATTTCGATGGGCCAGGAGCAGATCGAGTTTCTCGTAGACGACCTGCGATCCTCCCGGGCTGAGTGGAAGGTCGCATTTTTCCACTATCCTCCTTACGTGTCGGGGGACTTCCAGGTCGAACAGATGCGGGCGCTGTGCCCCATTTTCGAAGAGCACGGTGTCGATCTGGTTTTCAATGCCCACACGCTGGTCTACGAGCGCAGCCACCCTATCAGGGGAAACAGATTAGACACCGAATCCGGCATAGTCTACGTGGTAGCGGGAGTGGGCGGCGTGGTGCCCAACCGAATGCTGCACAAACGCGAGTGGCACACGGCCCAGGCGTTCTCGATGCCGCATTTCGTTCAGGTGGTCATCGCTGGGCCAACCCTTGAACTGCGAGCGTTCGACACCCAAGGCCACCTCTTCGATACGCTGCTCCTCAACAAGAGTCAGGGCGGATCGAGCTAGCGCACCCATACTCACCCGATCTGTCGAAAGATGATAGTTCCAGGAAGATCACCCTGCTCAGTTCAGCCGCGCCTGTTGCTGGAACTCGCACGGCTCCATTCAGCCATGACGCCCTGGAACCACGCGTCCCACCTCTGGCGCATCTCCTCTACCCGCTCAGGGTACGTGCCGGACAGGTCCGTCTGCTCGGCCAGATCGGTCTCCAGGTCGAACAGCCGTGGCGCTCCGGGCAGTGGCACGTTGCGCGGGGGAAGCGTGGCGTCGACATCCATCAGGGCGTGCGCCTCACTCATGAAGCGTTCATACGGCGCGTTATCAGCGGGATCCTTTGCGGAGGCCTCGGGAATGGGGGGCCAGTAGAGCTTCCACCTGCCCTCACGCATCGCCGCGTTGGCATGAGCCACCGGTGCATATCGGTTCCACTGCCAGTACCGAGCCCTCGCCACAGAACCTTGTTCGCCTCGCAAGAGCGGCATGACATCGTCGCCGTCCAGAGACAAACCTTCTGGCAGTGTGTGTCCGATCAGGCCATAGAGCGTGGGCAGCCAGTCTGTGAAGTGAACCAGACCGGTGCAATGGCTGCCCGCGCTGAGTCCAGTCGGCCACTGGACGATGGCAGGTACTCGGATTCCGCCCTCTAGGACATCGTACTTGGTCCCCGAAAACGGCCCGTTAAAGCGATCGACACAGTCATCGCCTTCCCCTCCCATCGCCGGACCGTTGTCGCTGGTGAAAACAACGAGCGTGTCTTCCAGTAGACCCAATAATTCCAGTGCCTCGCGCAGACGGCCGATCCCCTCATCCATGCGCTCGATCATCGCGTAGAGGGCGCTAACTGCAGGCGTCAGACCGATACCCTGATAACGTTCCAGCAACTCCTCCGGGGCCTGCAACGGCGCATGTGGGGCGTTGTATGCCAGATACAGGAAGAATGGCTCTTCACGGTGCCGCTGGACAAACTCCACAGCTTCATCGGAGAACACGTCCGTCAGGTATCGCCCGTCAGCAGGCTTCGGCGTTCCGTCGTAATCCAGGACCCACTGCCAGTAGTCCATTCCTCCGTTCAGGAAGCCTGTAAACTCGTCAAAACCCCTGGCGTTCGGGTGGTATCGCATATCGTGCACGCCGTTGTGCCACTTGCCGACCATCCCGGTCGCGTAGCCGGCAGACTTGAACAGATCGGCGACCGTTGTCTCTGCAAGTGAAATCCGGTCGAGCCCACGGTTGGACGGCACATCGACCGCGCCAGTCCGGTGGTTGTAGCGCCCGGTGAGCAGCGAAGCGCGGGCCGGCGCACAGATCGGCGATGCGGAGTAGTGCTGCGTCAGCGTGACACCCTCGGCAGCCATCCGGTCAAGATTGGGGGTCTGCACTATCGGGTTACCGAACGCAGCGATATCGCCATAGCCCAGGTCGTCTGCAACGATCACAATGACATTGGTGTGCTTCGGTCTCACTATCTACAGACCTGCCCTGTAGTTTGCAATGACCTCAGAGGTCCTCAGATACCGGTCGTATATTCTCAGCCCCACGATGCTTCCATCCAGGTTCTGACCAATTCTGATTGTGTCGTCTCCGGGCTCGTTCCTGAACTGGGGATTGAAACGGCCCCAGCCGAACTGGCGGTGCTCGCCACCATCGTTGAGGACTCCGTCGATGACGAACGAGATAACCTTGGGTCCGCCGTCCACGATCACCGCGACATGATGAAGCGCGCCCACCTCCAGGACCGGATCGCATTCCCAACGGCTTTCCGTGCGCTCGTCGTTGAGGACCACCTGTATCGTCCCCCGAGCGGTGGTCTCGATGGCGTATCCCCTCCCCGTCTCGGTGCGATTGTCCAGGAGTACCTGACCCGCATCCAACGAGTCGAGACGAAACCACATGTCGATGGCAAATCCTGCACGAATGTCGTGGGTCCCATGCCCAGGACGGGGTCCGTCTGGAAGCTGAACTATGATGCGCTCGCTAAACTCCGGGAGCGGTGGCGCCAGTACCGTGTCAGGCATGTGCCCTCCATCGGTCGGTAGGTCCAGGACGAGCCCATCGGTCGTAACCTCGCGCCGCTCACCCTGCGCCCACAGGCCTTCGAGCAGCGCCGGGTCGATTTCGTGCACGCGCGCGGCCACCTTCTGTGTCTCGGTGATAAAGACTCTCCCGTCATCCTCGATCAGGTCGGGATAGCTGATTCGGACACGAGGATCGTCGCCGTACATCAGTATTTCGGGCTCCGACCAGGCGATTTCTCTGCCATCCGGGCCGTCCCGTTCCACGCCCCCAGACACCCACACCGGGTTACGGTCTTCGTACCACGTCCCGCCGTTGTTGTGGTACCAGTAGATGTACTTGCCAGAGTCCAGCTTCCAGACGAAATTGGCCGCGCGAGGGTGTTTTACATACCGCCCGTCGGCGTAGGTCATGTACGCGGAGGCGGTCCAGGTGTGGCCGTCGTCACGGCTGTACGCATGACAAGAGTGGCCGTCAATCGATCGATATGTGCAGTAGAGAGAACGGTCGGACAGTTCAACGGGCTTGATCTCGTCCGCCACGAGTCCTCCGGGCGCCCTCAAACCGTGATCGCCGTCAGGCAACGTCTCCCATCTCAGCTTGTCGGGTTCACGTTCGGTCGTGATATTGTCGCTTCGGAGGAAGCAGCCTTCAGAGGTGACCATAAACCCGTGGCCAAAACGCCCGACCTTCGAAAAACCCAGGATCATCGCGCCCGCAGCCACGATGGGCTTGCCCACCCCCCAGAAGAACCAGACACGTCCCTCGTAGGGGTTGATCCGGTCGATCTCCATCTCGCGAACCGGAATGTAGTGTCGGTCCTTTGACCAGGTCCGGCCGTCATCGTCCGAGTACTTGAAGGCATACTTACCGAGGCTGTCGACCCGGTTTATGTAAAACCTCTCGTCCGCGAGCACCGTGCGCAGGTTGTCCGCATTGTAGGTATAGAAGGCGTAGGTGCGACCATACGGCGTCCGGAACGGCAGCACCCAGCTCGCCTCGGGACCATCCGGCGGCTCGATTGCCACGGGCTCGGACCACGTTTGGCCCTGATCAAGAGTACGCGCGGCGACGATGTGCTGCCCCTGCTGCCCCTCCCGACCGGAGCCGGTGGTCATCAGGCAGGTCCAGCTTCCATCGTCGTTTCTGACAACGTACGGCTGGTCGGCATATCCGCTCGACGTGATCGTCAATCCGTTAGAAATGTGTCGTGTATCAGGGATGTTCATGTATGGCCCTCGGGTTGGTTGACCGGCATTATAGCTTTGTCACGAGGTAGCTGGGATAACTGGACCGCCAACGTGATGCTGTGGAGACGTAGGTGAGGCCGTGATGAAGGCAGAGACCAGGTGAGGTCAAGATGTTCGATCGGACCGGGGCACTGGACCTGGATGGGTTCTCCGGCTCAGGAGCGGACTGGTTGGGGCAGCACAAGCCGCTGATTGAGGACGGTAACACCGTCATAGCTAGTCCCCACAAGGTCTACGGGCCAGAGAACAACGACCTCGTCCTCCAGCTCCGGAAGCGCAAAATCGGTAACGTCATCCTCGGCGGGATGTCTGCAAACCTGTGTGTCGAAGCACATCTGAGGGAGCTGCTTGAACAAGACTTCGAGGTAGCGATAGTGAAAGACGCCACGGCCGGGGCACAACACCCCGAGTTGGGCGACGGCTACCAGTCGGCACTCACGAACTTCGGATTCATCGCAAACGCAGTCCTTTCAACCGACGAGGCTGTTGCGGCAATGAGCTAGCGTCTCATCGTAGTCGGCCCTTTGCCCCACTACTAGTGGGACAAAGGACTTGCCTTAACGTATACTCTACGGTCTGAGGAGACCCTCAGACCGCAGTTGTGTTAAGGGGCAAATTGGACCGACCGAACGTTCTTCTAATCTGCGCAGACACATGGTCGGGCGGCATGATCGGCGCCCTGGGCCATCCCACGGTCCTGACCCCCACCCTCGACCAACTCGTCGCCAACGGCATCGCCTTTACGAACGCCACATCGACGACGCCAATGTGCATCCCCGCCCGGCGCGAGATCATGACCGGCGTCTCAGCCCGAACCCACGGCGACCGCGCCTTCGCCGAGCGGGGCTTCATGCCCCAACTGCCTACCCTGGCGCAGACCTTCAGGGACAACGGGTATCAGGCCCATGCCGTCGGCAAGATGCACGCCTACCCCCAGCGCGACCGTCTGGGCTTCGACGACATCCAGATCGACGAAGAGGGACGGCACCACCTGGGCATGGACAAGGACGACTACGAAATGTTCCTCCAGGAGCACGGGCACGCAGGTCAAGAATTTGTCCACGGCTCGGCCAACGGCGACTTTGAACCCCGCCCGTGGCACCTGCCCGAGCGCCTCCACCGCACCAACTGGACCGCTTTTGAGATGTCCAAGTACATCGCCCGTCGGGACCCCAGTAAGCCTGGGTTCTGGTACATGTCCTTCTCCGCAGCCCATCCGCCGCTGACTCCACTGTCCGGCTACATGGACATGTACCTAAGCGGCGACATAGATGAGCCGGTGATCGGCGAATGGGCCAGGCACCCGGAGAATTGGCCCCATGCGCTGCGAAACCGTCCCCACGGCATTGATAGCTACTCTCCGAATGCCACGCGGCTGGCCCGGGCCGCCTACTACGGGCTCATCACCCATGTCGACCACCAGATACGGCTGGTCATAGGGCTGCTCAAGGAGGAGGGGCTGCTCGACAACACCATCATCATGTTCACGACGGACCACGGCGAGATGCTGGGCAACCACGGCCTCTGGGTCAAGGGCAATCTCCACCAATTCTCGATAGACATCCCCATGATCCTAATGCCGCCAGCCAATCGAGAGGACCTCGCCCCCGGCAGGCTCGACGAGCGCCTGGCAGTTCAAGCCGACATCATGCCGACCCTGCTCGAGCTTGCAGGCATCCCGACGCCGGACCATATCGAGGGGAAGTCTCTCGTAGGCGACGACACTCGTGACCACGTCTACGGCGAGATATGGGAAGACGACAACGCCTCCCGCATGGTGCGCGAACGCCAATTCAAGCTGATCTATTTCCCGGTGGGCAATCGCAGCCAGATGTTCGATCTCCTCGAAGACCCACTGGAGATGAACGATCTCTCAGATGACCCGAATCACTCCGCCGAAAAGGCGCGGTTGACGGATCTATTGACCAGCCAGCTATACGGGGCCGATCTCGAATGGATCAAGGACGGAAGTCTCGTCGGGTTGCCAGATGCAGAGGCGGTGCCTCACCCGAATCCAAAACGCGGGTTCGGCAACCCCAGGGGCTGGAGGTTCTAGCTCGTCTTCAGGCCGCGCCATCTGCGCTTCCTCTACTCATGCTCTTGGATCCAGCGTGCCAATCCGTCATAGAAATTCGACCTGTGGGGGTCCCATAGGACCGTATGGCGCGCCCCCGGGACCTCAATCAATCTCTTGTCAGGGGCCATGATTCTGGAGAACAGGCGCCTGCAACCCCATGGTGAGACAACTTTATCATCAGACCCGTAGGCCATCATCACCGGGCAGTCGATCCGCACTCGACCAACCATGCCCAGCCCCATGATGGCCAGGCTCAACCGCGTTATGTAGCCGACTGACACAGAGGCCTGAGCGAGTTCGCTCGTCCGGCGATCGTTTATGAATTCCTCATCCGCGGAGCCGACCTCCAGCCTCCATCCCGTGAGCGCAACCCGGTGCTCTCTGAACGGTATTGCCAGCGAGAGAACTGTCCGAGCGGTATCGAGGTGGAGTATCTGCTTCATCGATAGCATCACCGGGGGAGCGACCAGTATCAGGCCGTCTATCGTGCCGCCGTGCGCCATCCCAAACAGCGTTCCGTACAAAGAACCCATGCTCTCTCCCAGGACATACAGTGGAAGCTCCGGAGACTCCTCCCTCAACCAACCAAGCCACTCCTGAATGTCGGCGACGATCCGTTTGTAGTGAACCAGCGAGCCTCTGTCCCCTCCAGATGCCCCATGGCCCCTCAGGTCCAGCGCCGCCACTCTGGTGCCTTCCAGTGGCAGGTCCTCGCTGATCGAACCATACGGCTCGCCGTTGAAGGCAATGCCGTGTATGACCGCGATCGTCCGGCGTTGCTCCCCGGCCGGCCGCCATACGGCGTAACCCAGACGCTCCCCGTCACTTGCCGCCATCTCCCGGCGCTCCATCTGGGTCACGGACTATCACACGGTCGAGCAGCGTCGCCTCGCGTCGCCTCACCGATTGAAAAGTCAGTCAAGCACATGCGTGCAACCTCGTAATACGACCTTCAAATTTGTTGGGGATTCCACAGCCAGAGTCTGCGAATCGCTGGAACGCTCTTAATAAGAGGCAATGCATCCTATCACAACGATTGAACGAATCTTGGCGAATTTGGTGACGTTTCCGTGCGCCTCAAACCCAAAATTCGCCGAGTTGGCATGGAGAAAAATGCCCGCGCTCAGCTGCCACGTAAACGGGTCCAAGAGGCCACAATGGCACTTCCTATTGGTCTATACTTGACTGGATGGACACGTCCAAGAACTAGTCATAGGGGGAACAGTAAATGGCTCGAATCATGGCGATCACCGCTCACCCGGCAGACCTTGTTGAACGGACTGGAGGCACCGTACTCAACCATATTGCTCGCGGTGACGAGGCGATGTTCGTTAGCCTGACTACAGGTGTCGTTACCCACGCGTTCAACGTATTCCCTGCAACGGGTGACGACAAGCTAACGGAAGGACAACGCAACATGATACTGGATTGGCACCAGGTAGCAGAGTTGGCCCCATAGACAGCACAGCTGATTGGACGTAGACTCGGCAAAGCCTAGAATTACCTCCCCTCGCAGGATCGCCGAAGGGGCTGTGCAAGCGGCATGTCCTCTGGGGTGTGGTGTCAGATACAGTCCCCCCACACATCCATAGATAATGCCGTCAGGCGCGACACCGTCTGAGATATCATGGGAGGACGAGATCCCCCCGAAGACGTGGGTTCGAGCATAGCTCCGCTTCGCTGACATCCGTTCAGAACTAAAGGAAGCCAACTCAGCACGCCCTGCATC
>CAUZNX010000050.1:0-7684 GCA_963580905.1 Dehalococcoidia bacterium
GAGAGGATGAAAGAGGAGTTGCGTGCAGGACGTACGCTACTGTCCTCTATCAACATTGGATTCAACCGCGCCTGGCCGGCGATTAGAGACGGCAACGTCTCGACGCTGATCACGTGCGCCATATTGTTCTGGTTCGCGGATACGCTCGGCGCATCCATCGTCCAGGGCTTCGCCGCAACGCTGGCGATGGGTGTTGGGATCAGCATGTTCTCAGCCATTACCATCAGCCGTACGCTTCTCCGAATAGTGGCGATGTCGCCACTGAGCAAGCGGCTCGGCCTGTTCGTACCGTCTGGCGGTAGGGATCTACCGCAGCAAGAATCCCCGGTAGGGGCCTAGGCGTAGTCGATGTCTGGAAACCCCGTCCAAGGAGTTGAGATTTGGACTTTGTAGGCAAGCGAAACTGGTTTTTCCTGCTATCGCTGCTGGTGATTGCGCCGGGCATCGTATTCTTGTTGATTGCACCGGGGCTGAAGCCGGGCATCGACTTCACCGGCGGATCTACGACGGCGATAGAGTTTCAAGCGGAAGTCGATCAGGCTGACCTCAGAGAGGAACTGGCCCAGGCAGGCCATCCGGACTCAATCGTTCAAAGGCTTGAGGATCGGACCTTCTTCATTCGGACAAAAGAGCTGACAGAGGAGGCCAAGGACGCTCTGGTCGGTGCTCTCGAGAGTAGCCTCTCCCCGGACGGCCTTATAGTGCTATCGTTCGACCTGGTATCGCCGATCGTCGCTTCGGAGACGGTAGTAAGCGCGCTCTGGGCGGTTCTGGCCGCTGCGGTGGGCATTTTCCTGTACGTCTGGTGGGCCTTCCGGAACGTGCCTAGCCCGTTCCGTTACGGCACAGCCGCCATCGTGGCGTTGCTGCACGACGCAATGATCGTCGTTGGCATTTTCGCCATTCTTGGGGTGGTGGCTGACGTCGAGGTCAATACGATGTTCCTCATCGCGCTGCTAACCGTGATTGGCTACAGCGTAAACGACACTATCGTTGTGTTCGACAGGCTTCGCGAGAACGTTCTTCTCTATCCGAACCGGCCGCTTGCTGCCAATGCGAACCTGAGTATCTCGGAGACCATCGGCAGGTCCCTCAACACGAGCCTGACGCTGCTGTTCACGCTATTGGCGCTGATACTATTCGGCGGACCGACGATTCGGGTGTTCCTGTGGGTGCTTCTAATAGGCGTGATCGCAGGGACATACAGCTCGATCGGTATCGCGACGAATCTCCTGGTGGCATGGGAGCAGGGCTCGATCGGTCGCCTGTTCCGAAGGGGCCAGCCCGAGCCCGAGGTCAGTCTTCCGTAGGGGTCTACCTCAGGCTAGTAGCGACGGCGTGCCCACTGGCGTGGTGAGAGGCGCATTAACATATGTCCATCGCCATCCGCCCTGTCGTAGAGAGCGACATCGCTGAGCTGTCCCACGCGATGGCAGGGGATGTGAGCCCCGAGCAGCTTTCAAATCGCTGGCAGGAGCACATCGTCAGCTATCGAGTGGTGCTGGTGGCGCTCCTAGACGGTGATTTGCGGGCACCGTCAGCATGGGCGGTAACAATCACCGACGACCCGACTCCCTACGGCTTTTCGCCCTGGACACAGCTCCTGCTGTGCGGCGACGTGGCATAGGCAGTGCTCTGGTAAACGCGGTCGAGCGCGAGGCCCGCCTCGGTAGCCTTGGTCACGTCAATCTGGAGGTCGCAATCGAGAACTCAGGTGCTATGGAGCTCTACAGAAATCTCGGCTACAGGCGCGTTGGACAGCCCATCGTCGACAGTTGGCAGCGTCACACGCCCGGACGGGGATGGGAATTGGTGGAGGGACCGGCGTGGATCATGACGATGGACGTGCGAAGCCAGGGCTAAGGGACCTAAATATGGCCGAAAACGAAGTGCACTCCCCTGCCAGCTAGTACGTCGCTCTGCCGCCGCTGATGTCGAAGACCGCTCCCGTGCTGAACGAACACTCCTTGGACGCGAGCCACGCGACCAAAGCCGCCACTTCAGAGACCTCGCCTGTGCGCCCCATGGGAATGCGTTCCAACATGTAGTCAACCTGGGCTGGTGTCAGTTGGTCGAGGATTCTTGTCTGGATTACCGCTGGCGTTATGCAGTTGACCCGAATACCAGTATCGGCCAACTCTTTGCCCACGGACTTGGTCAGCCCGATGACGGCGGCCTTGGTAGCCGAATACGGCGCCATCCTCGGGTTGCCCTCCTTACCAGCGATTGAGGCGATGTTCACGATGCGACCGTAGTCGCGTTCCATCATGTGGGGTATGACCTCGTGGCAGAACAGGAAGACACCTCGAAGGTTGCTCCTGTACACGCGGTCCATCTCTTCGACCGGTAGCTCCCAGATGGGTGCTACGTTCCCGCCGACACCCGCGTTGTTGACGAGCACGTCTATGCGGCCCCATGTCTCCAATGCCTGGGAGACGCTTGACGCGGCGACATCTGGATCGGCCACGTCGCCAACCTGGATGCGTACGTCGATGCCACTTGCGGCAAGCTCCCCCGCCGCCCGCTCCGCTTCGCCGCGGTCGAGGTCGACGATGAGTATCCGCGCGCCGTCACCTCCCAATCTTGAGGCGATGGCGTGGCCGATGCCGGTTGCAGCACCGGTTACGATGGCGACCTGATCTGCGAATACGGTCATGTGACAACTCCTAATACGATAGCTGAGATAATTTTTTTCTGGCCAATGCGTTCTGAGTAACTACTCTGTTGCGTAGAAGCCAGGCACCTACCCGCACCCTCCACACCTACCCCAAAACTGAGCCTATCTGTGGTCTCGTGGGCCACCGATTTACGCTAGGTGCCACGGACTCTGGCGGTTGGCGCCAGTCAGGGTTATCGCCAGAACTTGGGCCAGCCGGTTACGGTCCGGCATTCCAGCGACTGTGGTGGAAGGACGGCTAGTGGAGGGGGCAGACCAGGATCGCGGCGGACTCGTACCAGTCGTGGCCTCCCGATGAGGTGTCGCCGGATGACGAGTCGGCTCCAGTTTGTTGCTCCGGATTGGCACTGTCGCTGCGAACGGCACCTTCGGCAATCGCATACGCCCCGGAGAAGAAGGTCGTGATGATGATCACCGCCAGCGCAATTGGAAAAATGATGGGGATGTTCTTCACGCGGTGCCCCTCTCCAGAGCTATGATGCGGCCAGCGACTTGCTAGCGGCTCCGACACCAGACCCCACGGCTACTTCGTAACCGGCACTTGGCAATATTGATTCGAGGGCCGAGAGCAGTGCCAGGACGTACTCGGATTTGCTGGAATCGCCCATCAGGCCGACTCTCCATACCTTGCCGGCAAAATCTCCTAGCCCTCGACCGATCTCGATGTGGTAGTCGCGAAGCAGCGACGCCCGTACCGCCTGGTCGTTGATCCCTTCTGGGATCCAAACAGGTGTTATTTGGTCGAGGCGGTTTTCTGGAGACACGACAAGTTGGAGTCCAAGCGCCTCAAGACCGGCTCGCAACGCCGCTGAGTTGCGATTGTGTCTTGCGATACGCGGACCCATTCCCTCTTCCAGGATCACCCTGAGGCCCTCGCGCAGACCGACTATATTGCTTACTGGCGCAGTGTGGTGATAGACGTGGTCTCCTCCCCAGTAGTTGGA
Source organism: Dehalococcoidia bacterium (assembly GCA_963580905.1). Classification (GTDB taxonomy): domain Bacteria; phylum Chloroflexota; class Dehalococcoidia; order Lucifugimonadales; family CAJWER01; genus CAJWER01. The sequence continues at coordinate 3,622 of CAUZNX010000050.1, forward strand.
TATGAGAGCCAGGTCTAGGTACCAGGAGGCAGGTTTCGTATCGCGGTTTGCTACAACTTCGATCGCCCGCGGACTCATCGCAACAGGCGAGAGTCCGGGAGGAGCGGCCAGGCACTTTTGGGTGGCGGAGTAGCAATAATCGATGCCGATGTCGTCCACCCGGACCTCAGTTCCGCCGAGGGACGTGACGGCATCGACCATCAACAAGGCACCGTGTTCTTTTGTCAGCCTGGAGATCTCTTCCAGCGGCTGGAGCACGCCGGTGGAGGTCTCGGCGTGAACGGTGGCAACCATTTTGACCTTGTCGTGCTTTTTCAGCTCTGCCTCGAGCATCTCAGGCGGGAACGGCCGTCCCCACTCACTCTGGAGCAGCACAACATTGGCACCAACCCTCTGCGCCATGTCAGCCATGCGCCGTCCGAAAAAGCCGCAGACGCAGAGTATTACCGTATCACCAGGCTCGAGAAGGCTGCTCAGGCCCGCTTCCATCCCAGCTGACCCGGTGCCTGACAAGACCATGGTCAGTGATTCTTCGGTGTTGAATACGCGACGCAGTAGACCGGAAACCTCTTCCATGATCTTCACAAAGTCGGGGTCGAGGTAGCCGATCATCGGTCCGCTCATGGCCTGAAGGACTCTGGGATTGGCGTCGCTCGGGCCGGGACCGAGAAGTATGCGCGGGGGCACTACAGGGACTTCAGATACGGGCAAGGGATCGTGTGCCATGGGGAGACTCTCCATCGAACGAGGTATTTCGGTGTCAGAGACACTTCAGCAAGCCGAGGCTTTCGGGGATCATACCAAGCGCGACCGCCCGTATCCGCTGCCATTATATGCAGACACATAACTTGGTGTCCACGACGAACGGCACCGAACTTTACGCGGCCACCGTTGGAGTGCCCAAACGGTGTGCTCGAACACCTTTCCTGGCAATCTACCGGACGTCAAAAAGCCGCAACCGTCGTATCACTGGTTGCGGCCTCTTGCGTCAATGTGCAAAACGAGAGAGCAGCACGGGTGCGAAGGACTAGTCCTCGTACACCCGCGCTGCCCTACCAAGGGTCGGACGATTCCAACCAGCCCCCACCGATGGAACCATCCAAACTCACATTAGTTAGCGACTACCCTAGTCAGCGGTGCCGCTTCGTCTGGATTCATACTATCGGCACGTGCGTGAAGCCGACGTGAAGAACGTGGCATGTGGCGTGAAAAACCCGTGAATATCGCCCATGTTGACATGAGGACGTTTGGAAAATTGCGATCAGAGGTGAATGCGAAACCTGGGGGGAGGCGAATGCCCTTGAGAAAAAGACGGGAGTGCGATCTACGATTCGGGTCAGAAACAACCGAGCTCACCTGGGGTGAGCTACTTGATCATCAGCACGAACAACCCCTTCACAACTGCCAACATTCCAAATACCACCGTCAAGATGAGGAAATTCTTGACGCCCATCAGGTTGATCATGAAGTAAAAGAAGCCTACACCGAGTACGGACGCAACCAGGTACATGAGCTTTTCGAATGCATCTGCAACGCCCTTGATCCGTATGGCTTCGACAATCGAACTCGTAATCTGCTCCCGGGACACCATGCCAGTTCTCCTGAATCGAGGTCTAATTGCTCCACTACAACGTGCTCGCCAAACGCGGGCATTGTACCACCGGGACGACCGAGGAGGAGCGACGGACCGATTGCATATTGCGGCTCGTCGAATTCACGAACCGCAGTCTTGTGCTGTGTGCTACAATGCCGCCGCTCCCGCGAGGGAGATCAAGCAGGCTACCAGAGAGGTGCAGCTGTGCTAGGCGTTGGACTAATTGGCGCGGGTGGCGTAGCGAAAAACCACATCTCAGCATGGCTCAAGCGCGACAACGCAAAGGTTGTCGCCGTAGCCGATGCCGACCCAAAGAGGGCGAAGGAAGCTGCTGCTGCCCTCGGAATCACGCGTTGGACGACCGACTACCTTGAGTTGCTTGGATGGGACGGGCTCAGCGCGGTAGACATTTGCACCACAGAGGCCACCCACGGTCGCATCGCGTCGGACGCCGCAGGCGCGGGTAAACACGTCCTAGTCGAGAAGCCCATCGCGACTACCCTCGAAGATTCTGACCGGATAATATTGGCTGCCCACAACGCTGGCGTGCGGCTCATGGTCGCTCACACCTACCACTTCTACGACCATTCCGTTAGCGCCAAGGAAGTCATAGACAGTGGGGAGATCGGCGACCCGGTGTATGTGCGCTTCAGTGCGGGCGGCGGCTTCTGGCGGCAAGACTGGGGCGGAAACCGGATCAGTCCGGCGGACACGGGCGGCAACGTGGTCACCAACGGGGTCCATGCGACCGACCTGTGCAACTGGTGGATCGGCGCCCGACCCATTTCGGTGTACGCGCAAGCCCAGAACATCACCTCTTCCCACCTCGAGATGGACGACTACTTCATGATCACAATCAAATACGATAGCGGAGCGATCGCAGTCGTGGATCTCAGCCGCGCCAATGTGCCACGTTCTGCCGAGTGGGCCTCAATCACGATCATGGGCACCGACGGCGAGATCACTACAGGCGGGCAACGTGACACTCAACTCGTACACAACGATGACGGTCTACGTACCCTCGGCCTCGATATTCAGCACGGATTCGACCGTGAGATAGCTGCTTTTGTGTCCTGTGTCCTGGACCGCACGACGCCTCCAGTCACCGGTGAGCAGGGCCGGATCGCGCTGGAAATGTGCCTCGCGGCTGAGGAGTCGATCAGAACGGGCGAAGTTGTGCTCGTGGGAGGCGGCTAATGTCATCTGAGAAAGTTAGGTTCGCGGTGCTTGGCATGGGTGGCCAGAACAGCCACTACGCCGACACGCTGTTCCGGAACCCAAGGGTAGAGATAGTTGCGGTCACCGACGAGAACCCGGAACCCGCCGATCGACAGAAAGGTGTCGATGCGGCGGAGAAGTTTGGGGTGCCGTACATCGAAGACGTCGACGAGGTGCTTGGGAGTTCGGACGTGGACGCGATGAGCTTTTCGAGTCCCTTCGACCGGCGCGCGCCGCTTGTCGAGAAGATGGCCTCGGCAGGCAAGCACATTTTCGGGGACAAGCCCTTGACAGATAATCTAGCAGATGCGGACTCGATCATAGAGTCGGTGGCTCGGCATGGTATCAAGCTGATGGTCGGACACAACTACAGGTTCAATCCTGCGATCCTTCAGGCCCGAGAGGCGCTCCAAAACGGCGACGTGGGCCTGCCCTGGGCCATCCACAGCGAGTGGATCATCGCAGCCGGCAAGAAGGTAGCGGGGGTCGGGGAGCTTCGCAACCACGGGATGTATCCCCTCGACGCGCTGCTGTACCTGGTCCCCAATAGGCCACTGAGTGTGTATGCGGTGACCGGGTCATTTTTCTTCGAGGAGGCGAGGACCAAAGGTCTGGAGGACCTGGCGTTCATCACCATGAACCTCGAGCACGGCGTCATAGCGTCCACGTCGGTGGGTCGGACTGCTATCGCGCACCCGAATGGGTATGGAGGCGACCAGACCATTCGTGTCCACGGCACTCACGGGATGATCTCCATTGACGCGAACCAGCCCCACTGGAACTCCTACGAGAAGTCGGGCAACAGGTCCCTGAAGTACGGGTCCGACGCGGTCTACGACGCCCTCGACCATTTCGTGGACAGCATTCTAAATGACACCGAGCCGATGTGTGGAGCCCAAGCCGCGCGGGATACGCTGGAGATCACTCTGGCAGCGCTGGAGTCCGCCCGCGAGAACAGGGTCGTGGAGCTGCCATTGACGAGCGTGAGCTAGCTCGACCGCCGATGACCACCAGCTGAAAAGGTTTTCGGCCGACTATTGCGGAATGACAATCTCAATCTCGTGAACCTCTTTGACCTCGCGCCCGCGAGGGGTCCGCAGAAGCACCGCCAGGCTCCATGAGAGCGTCCCTCCCTTGGCGTGGGGCGGCCAGTCCTTGCCGATCGGCAAGCTGACGTTGAGTCGCTCAACTGAGTCGGGACGAACTCTCAGACCCTCACCAAACACGACGGTGCTGTGTACGAAAGAGTCC
>CAUZNX010000051.1:0-7593 GCA_963580905.1 Dehalococcoidia bacterium
GCTGAAATCGGTAGTGATCATACCTCCGAGGACAGACCAAGAAATTTGTGAGAGGGAAGTCATTATGTTAGGCGTTTTTCGTAAATCCACACTAGTGCTGTTTTTGCTGATGGCGACGGCAATCTTGGTGAGTGCCTGTGGCAGCAGCGACGATGGAGATGATTCTTCAGTAGCACCGGCGGCCACAGCTGCACCGGCGGCCACAACTGCACCGACAGTGGCGGCGCCTACGAAGGTCGCGGCTACTGAAACACCATCAAGATTCGCGGGCAAGCTGGTTCTCGCTGCCCACGGCCCGCCCGCCCACTGGGACTTCTATGGTTCGGGGACGATAGCGAACCTCGGTTCACAGGCTGGCATGTACAACCAGTTGATAAGGCGTGATCCGACCGACCACACGGTGCCGATCATTGGAGACCTGGCCAGAGATTGGGGCATTTCAGGTGACGGCCTGACGTACACATTCAACTTGCACGACGGCGTGAAGTTCCATGACGGGGCTCTGCTGACCGCCGATGACGTTGCAGCTAGCTACCGACGGATCATCTTCCCTGAAACCTATGCTGAAGGTCTCGTTAGCGTTCGGAAAGCGACGTTCGAAGGGATCAAAGAGATCAACGTCCTCGATCCGCTTACCATAGAGTTTGTGCTCAAAGGGCCTCGCAATCCTGCCATGATGCTGCAGGTGTTCTCTTTGCAGTGGAACCTTATCTCTCAGGCGGCGGTTCTGGAGGCGAACGACGGCAATCTGAGAGAGGTCGACGATAATCCGGGAACCGGTCCGTACGTATTTGGTGAAAGGACCGACGATCGTTGGATCCAGAACTTCAACCCCGAATACTGGAATAAGGGGAACGGTCCCAACGGTTGCCCGTGCATAGAAACAATCGAGCACGTTTGGCTCAAGGCGTGGACACCTGAGTTGGCTGCGGCACTGCTGGGCGGAGTGGTTGACTGGGCACAGTGGCTCGACCCGAAGACCGGCCGGTCTATTGGCGACAACCCCGGCCTCAATGGCCTGATTCAGTCCATCCCAGTTGTCAGCGGAATCGGCTGGAACCAGGATCACAAGCCGTTCGACGACAAGCGAGTTCGCAAGGCGCTGGCTCTCGTAATTGACGGACAGGCGTTGATTGAGACAACGCTGGACTTGAAGGGGTACAACTTCGGCGACTGGTTCATCAACGGCACAGAGTTTGCGATGGACCCAATCGAGCTGCGTAACACGCCGGGATTCCGGACACCGACCGCGGCTGACATCGCCGAGGCCCAGGGCCTCCTCGCTGAAGCCGGGTTCCCTAACGGCGACGGCTTCCCGATGATAGACATGCTCACCCGCGATACCGCGCCGTCACGCACGATTGCGGCAGCAGTTCAGGCGATGATGAAGGAGAACCTGAACCTGGACGGTGAGATTCGTATTGCCGATGTTTCAGGAATTGCTGACGATCAGGCGGCCGGGAAGTTTGACTACGTCAACTACGGTTACGGCATCATCCTTGCTGACCCGTCGGCATACATCGGCCAGGGTTTCGGTCCTGACAATACCATCAACTACGAGAACTCGGACGTCTTTCGTCTGATTGAGCTTTTGGCGGCCGAGCCAGATACGTCCAAGCGGAAAGCGCTGGTCAACGAGATGCGCGACGTCTTCTTCGACGAGTGGCCGATGATGCCGTTCACGGCAGGCGAATCGGTGTTCTGGGGCTATTGGGATAGGCTTAAAGGACTGGTCGACGGCTCGTTCACGGCGTCATACGAGCTTTACCGATGGGACAACGTCTGGATAGAACGCTAGTTCGATCAAAAAGAGTATTTTGAACCTGCCCTGAGAACGCACGTCGTCCTCAGGGCAGGTTCAAGTCATACAGCAAGAGGATTACTGGAACCGGCGTGGCGCGAGCATTAACAAGACTGCTCGGCGCGATGGCCACGTTGGAGTGAAATGTATAGATACATAGCGACCCGATTGATCATAGCTATTCCGACTCTTTTCGTCGTATCACTGATAATCTTCGTCATCATGCGGATTTTGCCTGGAGATCCGTTGGTCAGCTTTCTTGGGATCGAGTTGGATCAGATCCAGCAGATCACTGCGGAAGAACGCAAGGCGCTACTGGCAGAGCTCGGCATGGACAAGCCCTGGGTAGAACAGTACGCCGTATGGATGGGCGGGGTGCTCCGTGGTGACATGGGTGAATCGTTCCTCCGAGGCGACTCGATCTCCGCCATTATCGCGAAACGCGGTCTGCTGAGTGCAGAGATAGCGGTTCTGGCCGTCCTGATTGCGTGGATCATTGGCCTCCCCGCCGGGATCATCGCCGCAGTCAAACCGAACTCCATCCTCGACGGCTTCACATCGACCGTTACCGTTTTCTTTCTGGCGATTCCTGGCTTCTGGTTCGCCCTGTTGATCGTGGTGGCTGGTATCTTATGGTTCGGGTATAAGGCCCCGATCACAAATATTCCCCCCTGGGTGGATCCATGGCGGAATTTCCAGATGGTGATCGGGCCGGCTTTTGTCGTCGGGGTTGGCGCGGCGGCGTTTATCGCGCGCATCACACGTTCAGCCATGTTCGAAGTGCTGCAGGAGGACTATATTCGGACCGCGCGGGCCAAGGGTCTTGTATCTAGGTTGGTACTCGTCCGACACGCCTTTCCGAATGCGCTGATCTCAGTAGTCACCGTCAGCGGACTGTTGCTCGCTTTCAGCATGGGGGGTGCCATCACCGTTGAGATCGCATTCGTTGTACCTGGACTCGGAAAGACACTCAGCCAGGCGATCATCGCTCGCGACTTCCTGATGGTTCAAAACCTGACACTTGTTTACGCGGGGGTCTTCATCCTGGTGAACCTGCTAATTGATCTGACTTACGGGCGACTTGATCCGAGAATCCGGCTGACGGACTAACACGAAGGGGCAACGTAGTTGCGAGACCGAGTAACGGAAAACGAACCATACACTGGAGATGATGTTAAGGTTGCCAGTAGCAGCCGAACGTTCGTCGCGCGAAATTTCACGAAATGGTACTGGGGCCTCCGAGGCTTCGCCCGCCAGCGCCCGGTCTCGGCGTTCTGGCTTGCTATTTCTGTGTTTCTGATACTGATGGCGATCTCTGCGCCGTTGATTGCGCCGCACGAGCCGAATAAACCGGATTTCTTGAACATCAAGACGGAACCCAACCGCAGCGACATTTTTGGGACCGACCAACTGGGACGAGACTATTTCAGCAGGACCATTTTTGGTGCTCGAGTATCGCTGCTCATCGCGTTCACGTCGGTCGCCCTTGGTACCGCGATTGGAGGGGTTTTAGGGATTCTTGGAGGCTACCTGGGTGGGACATTCGATCTGATTTCCCAACGTTTCCTGGAAGTCCTCATGGCGGTGCCCGGTCTCTTATTGGCGATCATCCTAGTATTGAGTATGGGGGCAGGTGCGTCTGCCGTCATTATCGCAATCGCTGTCACGCGTCTCCCGACAACTTCTCGCGTACTCCGCGCCGAGACCATGTCGATCAAGGAAACGCAATATATCGACTCGGCCCGCAGTATCGGTGCTTCTCCTTTACGAGTGATGATTGTGCACGTGGCACCCCAGACTGTGGCATCATTCATAGTGATCTTCACTGCCAGTCTCGGGACTGCCATTCTGACCGAAGCCAGCCTTGGATTCCTGGGCTTGGGGATCGCGCCACCCACGGCGACCTGGGGTGGGATGCTGGGAGAGGCGGCGGTAACACTGATCCCGGACTGGTGGATGGTGTTATTCCCAGGCATGTTCATTACGCTCACGGTGCTCGCGTTCAACCTGTTCGGTGATGGCCTGCGAGACGTGCTGGATCCGAGGGCGCGTGGTCGAATCTAGATGAATCCAACAGCTCACAAAACTGATTTGCAATTCCCTACCGACATGGATTTAGATGGCACCCGACCGTTGCTTGAGGTTAGGAACCTCAGAACGTCCTTTTTCGGGAGAGGCGAAGAGGTCAGGGCGGTTGACGACGTATCGTTCTCCCTGAAAACGGGCGAGACGCTGGGCCTGGTCGGCGAGAGCGGATGCGGGAAGAGCGTGACCGCGTTATCGATCTTGCGCCTCGTACCGGAGCCGCAGGGCAAAATCCTGGGTGGTGAGGTGTGGCTCGATGGTGTGGACCTCCTGTCACTGCCCGATGAGGGCATCCGCGCCGTGCGAGGGTCTCAGATCGGAATGATATTCCAGGAGCCTATGACCTCGCTCAACCCAGTGCTGTCTATCGGCCGGCAGTTGACCGAAACGCTCGAGATACACCTGGGAATGACCAAACATGCAGCGAAAGACCGCGCCGCCGAGTTGCTGAACATGGTGGGTATCCCGGATGCTACGAGTAGATTATTGGACTATCCGCACCAACTCAGTGGTGGACAGCGCCAGCGGGTGATGATCGCAATCGCCCTGAGCTGTGACCCGAAGCTAATCATCGCCGATGAGGCCACTACGGCGCTCGATGTTACGATTCAGGCTCAGATACTCGAGCTTCTGGCCCGGCTGACCGACGATCTCGGCACGGCTTTGATGATCATCACGCACAATCTTGGGGTCGTGGCGCGCTACGCAGACCGCGTCAACGTGATGTATGCAGGCAAGATTCGGGAAACAGGAAGCGCCGACGAGATTTACGACACCCCCAGGCACCCGTACACAGTTGGGCTTCTTGATTCCGTACCCCGCCTCGATCGGCCCAAGGGCAGTCGGCTAAAGTCAATTGAAGGTGAAATCCCTGACCTTGCAAATCTCCCGACCGGCTGCGCCTATCGTCCACGGTGCACCTACGCAGTCGACCGGTGCGCTGCCGAAAATCCGCCTCTGGCGAAGGTAGGTGACAGCCATGCCTCTGCCTGCTGGGAATGGCCTCGCCTCGCTGAAGAACAGGGTCAAACGGTGGTGAGTTGACAGAGGTAGCCAACTCCCCGGACAGTGCCGGCGCCCCGGTGCCGTCGACATCCCGCGGCGGGCAAGACTCCGATGTCATCCTCGATATCCGCAATCTGAAAGTCCATTTCCCGGTCAGGCGGGGCTTCATCATTCGGCGGCAAGTCGGCGCCGTCAAGGCCGTGGATGGCGTCAACTTAACGATTCGAAGTGGCGAGACGGTTGGCCTGGTGGGGGAGAGCGGATCTGGCAAGACTACTATCGGCCGGGCCATCCTGCGATTGAACAAGGTGACGACTGGTGAGATCGACTTCTTTGGCCAGGATATAACCACGCTTGATGGGTCAAAGCTTAGGCGAGTCAGACGTCACCTGGGCACGGTGTTCCAGGATCCTTACGGCGCTCTGAACCCTCGATTGACTGCGGGAAGAATCATCGGGGAGCCTTTGATCGTTCACGGTCTGACCAAGAACAAGCAAGACTACGAGGAACAGGTTGGGCAATTGTTGGAGACGGTCGGCTTGAACCGGTCGATGGCGAGCCGGTACCCTCACGAGTTCAGTGGAGGCCAACGGCAGCGGATCGGTGTGGCGAGAGCAATTGCCGCGAAGCCGAATCTTCTGGTGCTTGACGAGCCTGTGTCGGCCCTGGACGTGTCGATCCAGGCGCAGATCATCAACCTTCTCGATGATCTGCAGTCCGAATTCAACATGGCATACCTTTTCATCGCCCATGACTTGTCCGTGGTGCGCCACATCAGTGATAAGGTAATGGTGATGTACTTGGGCAAGATAGTCGAGGTCGGCGACCCGGACGAGTTGTACAACAATCCACTCCACCCGTATACGCAGGCTCTTTTATCTGCGGTGCCACTGCCGAATCCCAGGATGGAACGCCAGCGTGAAAGGATAGTGCTGCGCGGCGACATACCGAGCCCGTTGACACCGCCTGCTGGCTGTGTATTCCACACTCGTTGCCCGATCGCTGTTGAGGCATGCAAGGGTGTCCGAGGGCCGTTTGCGGACAACGAGGGAGGTGTTCCCGATTTGCGCGAAATCTCAGCCGGACACTGGGCGGCATGCATAAAAGTATAATGATGGGTACACTGTTTTTCAGAGGAAGATGACAAGACTCGCCGATTGCCTCGCTGGTGAACATATGTATACGCAGGGGTGCAGCCAAAACAAATAATCTGCGAATAGTGGTATGCGCGTGTAGGCTGACAATCTCATTAACGACCGACACAATGCGTGCCGGAAGAAAGTGGAAAACTTAATGCTGAAGACCGAAGTCCAACAATACGGGCTTGATACTCGAAAACTCGGTGGCTACTACGGAGTTGACCGGAACGCAGCGATACTTACACGTTTCCGAGACGCTGAATTTCACTCGATGCTCGGCCAGATGGCCTGGCTGGCGCAGATTCCCGAGTGGGAGATCAAAAAGCAGACAGGACGCTTCCTCAACGACGACGCAGTTCACGCCGACCAGCTTCGAGCGCGATTGCGTGAGCTACGGCGGCCACCGCGGCGGCAGCTTCGATCGGGGCCCGATTTCACCTCTTTCCTGTGGCTGCTTGAGCAGGCTCCCGATCACGTCTCTTTCCTTGCGGGTATTTACCGGGTTCTCAAGCCCAAGTTGGTCAGTGCCTACCACCATCACATGCAGCGTACAGACCCGATCTCCGACGAGCCTACCGTCAAACTGCTGGAACGCCTAATCGTCGATCTAGAGAAGCAAATTCGGTACATGGAAGGTGCCATCCAGCTCCTGACATCGGAGTCGTCCGTCGCCTATGGAGTGTCCGGGTGGGTGGAGACGCTGGAAGACGCCTTTAACAGGTCGGGCGGTCTAATCATGGATGCGGATATCGATGTGCTGGAGGCCGACGATGAGACGGCGACCCTGTCGAGCGAGGCGCCGTACTGGACGCCGGTCACCCTCGCAGCCCGTGACCCCAAGCGATTCCGCCGCTGCTCGCATGCCGAGGGCATTAAATATGTCGTCGGTATGAAGGCCGCAGAGAACATGATGTGGCAGTGGCACCAGCAATCTGACAACGAGATGATGGCGGGTGAATTGGGGGCGGCAAGTGCCCGCGAAAACCTCGACATGCCGTGGCAGTTCTTCATGGATCTGGCGCGACTGACCTGGGATGAAGTCCGTCATACGGAGATCTTCGAGAAGCGCCTAGAGGCACTCGGCGGCTATATAGGCATGTACCCCGTGCTGCCCGGGAACTACGCCTACCGAATGTCACTGGACTACCCGATGCGCGCTACTGACCTTCACCTGATGGGCGAGGCGCGAGGCCAGCTTGCCCTGCTGGCCAGGCGCGAGACCCACGGCATATTTGGGGACGATCTCAGCTCGAAGATGTTCGACTATATCCATGCCGACGAGGACGGACACGTTCGGCTAGGTAAGGTTTGGGTAACCGAATACCTGCTCGATAACGTGCCGGGTAAAGCAAAGCGGCTACTGGAAGAGGTGTATCACTCGCGTGAGGTCCATGGCGGAGTGATCGGTGTGCCGTTCGTCTTAAAGCCCAAAGGCAACAACAACGATGACGACATAGCCAACATCCTGAAAGAAATGTTCCCTGAGAAGGCTGCCGAATTCGAGCGGGTGAGCCCAAAGATGAAGGATGCGCTCAAGCGCGCTCTGGACTAGTGGTCTGGTGG
>CAUZNX010000052.1:0-7453 GCA_963580905.1 Dehalococcoidia bacterium
TGTACTCGGAAGCTGGGCATGTGTTCTATTGCCTCACCTTTCCAGCCGCCAATGCGACCTGGGTCTTCGACTTGACCACGGGCCTCTGGCACGAGCGTGGCGTATGGGATGCCGACGCTGGGGCGTTCGATGTCTGGGCACCCAGGAGTCATTGCTACGGCTTCGGACAGCACCTAATCGGGGACCGCACGAGCGGCCAGGTCTGCACGATGGACACGGCCTACACCGCCGAGTGCAATGGAGACACGATACGTCGGCTTCGTATTCCGCCGCCCATGTTTCGCGCTCCAGGCGTGCGTCGGATGTTCGTGAGCCGCATGGAACTGGTCCTCGAGACGGGCCTCGGCACAGCGACGGGACAAGGCGTGGACCCGCAGGTGATGCTGCGCTCCAGCACCAATGCCAAGACATGGTCGCACCAGCGGCTCGCGTCGGCTGGCAAGCAGGGCGAATACAACGCCCAGGCCGTCTGGACGCGCTTGCCGAGCAGCCTCAAGATGTGGGTGCCGGAGATCACGGTTACGGACCCGATCCCGTGGCGGATCATGGGGGCCGAGATCGATGGGCGCGGTTTCTTTGGGCAGGGCGGATAATGTCCACGCAACTGGCACCGGTCCCCGAGTTCGTCGTCGAGTCGGCAGTCACGCAGGAGCGCATCACGGGCCGCGTGACGCAGGCCATGCGTTATTGGCTCTTGGCACTGGCTGACCGCCTAAATACGACGCCTAACCGTATTGCGGCAGTCGCAGTCGAGACGCAGGCCGCCTCGATCTCGGCGACGAACTTCTCCATCGCGTCGGTCCTCCCTGGCCTGTATCGGCTCTCAATGGCGGCACGGGTCACACGAGCCGCGTCCAGCAGCAGTTCGCTGATCGTGACGTTTGGCTGGACGCAGGCGGTGGCCTGCACACTGGCGAGTGTGGCGATGACGGGGAACACGACCGCGACGGTCGGAACAGCCTCATTCCTGGTCCGCGTTGATAAAGACTCCGCGATCACCTACGCCACGACCTATGCGTCGTCGGGCGGCGTGACCATGCAGTATCGCCTGGATACGGTCTGCGAGCAGGTGCTATGAGCGCCATTCGAGAGGCGACAGAAGAGGATGTGCCTCGGATCGTGGAGATGGGCCTGGCGTTCCTGCGCGGCTCCCCCTATCGCAAGCATATTCCCGAGAATGCCGAGCAACTGGAGGCATTGACCCGCCGGGTCATTGACGGCGAGTCGAGCGCCTGCCTGGTCCTGGAGCGCGACGGCGCACCTGTGGGTATGATGGGACTGATGGCCTACGACCACTTCATGTCGGGCGAGCACGGGGCCGTGGAGCTGGTCTACTGGATCGACCCAGCGGCGCGTGGCTCTGACGGCGTGCGGTTACTCAAGGCTGGAGAAGCCTGGGCCTCCTCGCAGGGCGCACAGTGGTTGCAGATGATCTCGCCGGACGCTCGCGTGGACCAGTTCTACGAACGGCTGGGCTACCAGCTCGTCGAGCGGTGCTTTCAGCGACCACTGGAGATGCACGCATGACGCCTGTCCTCATGGACGACCCGAAGATCATGGTCTTCGACGATGTCTTGCCTGACCCGATGGCCTACCGTGCGGCGGCACTCGCGCAGACATTCGAGACGCATATCCACAATACCGTGCCTTTTCATGGCATTGCGATGTCGCCTCCAGACGTGTCGGCGTTGATCATGGAGCGGTTTCCCTCCTATCAGCCCACGCTCACCTTCTTTCGGCAGAGTCCGAAGGGACAGATGGAGCCGAACTTCATCCATTGCGACCGCACGATGGGCGACTGGACGGCGTTGCTCTATCTCACCCCAGACCCGCCAGCCGAGGACGGCACGGACTTCTGGACGCATCGCCCGACTGGGGACACGAAGAGCGCGGCGCTTAGTACAGAGAGTTCTCTCCCTGAGGATGAGAAGATACAGGCAACGGCTGACTGGGATCGTCGGACCCATGTCGCTGGAACCTTTAACCGGATGCTGCTCTTCCCCGCGCCCTATTACCACTCCCGCGCACTCTTCGACAACTTCGGCGATGGAGACGAGTCACGCTTGGTCCATGTTACGTTTGGAGAGGATTCATTATGGCAGCAATAACCGCCGCCGTCGCCGTTACCGCCGCCAGCGCGTTAGGGGCCGCGAAGGTTTCTGCGAATGCAGCATCGAACAGTGTTACGACGCAGACAGCATCAGCCAATGAGGCGGCTCGACTTCGAGCGAAGTCAGCCGCAGATCAGTTGGCGTTTGCCAAGGAGCAGGCAGCGCAACTGCGCGCCGACACGGCGTACGCACAGCAGGCCAATTACGGGCAATGGGCGGCTGGTGAGGGCAATGAGGCTAGTCAGTTCAACATCAACAACCGCTTCAATGTGGGCGCTACCAATGCGACGATGGCGAACGCATACAACCAGTTCAAGGCCACGCGAGACGACCGCAACGCCAGATACACCACGCGGGCGGGCGACATGAGCAACCTCCGAGCGATGCTGGGCGGCCAGACGTATGACCCGGCGGCGTTTGACGAGTTGGCTGCGTTGGAGCGCGTGAAGGCCGAGCAGTACGACCCCACGATTCCTGATTACCAGCGGAACCCGAACATTCCGCCGCCATCGGCTCGCAGCTAGAGGACACGCACATGCCTATCAATAACCCCGAAACGCCCTCGCATCGCTCGATAGACATCATCGCGGCCTATCGAGAGTTTCTAGGTCGCGAGCCAGAAAACGCCGATGTGCTCAGGGAGTGGATAAACAGCCCAGGCACCCTTGAGGAGATCCGTACCGAGATCCGTGACAGCGAAGAGGGGCAGGCGTATAGGCGGAGCCGGAGCAACGAAGAGACAACCGACCCCGGGCTACGCCGCACTGACATCATCGCGCTCTATCAGGAGTTACTGGGACGCGATCCAGAGAGCGACGCCGTGGTCGATGCCTACTTGAACAGCCAAGGCAGCCTCGACGACATCCGGGACGAGATACTGAACAGCGAAGAAGGGAAAGCGTATGCGGCGAGTAAGGGTGGTGGCGGAGGCGGCGGAGGCGGCGGAGGCGGCAACGGCGGGAAGGACAGCGATGCCATTACCGCGGCCTATCAAGAGTTTCTGGGACGCGACCCAGAGAACGAAGATGTAATCACGGAATGGATAAATAGCCCGGGTACCCTCGACGAGATCCGAGACGAGATCCGGAACAGTGAAGAGGGCCAGAGATATACCAAACACCAAGCCCATCTCTACAATACTCGGTGGTGGACCGAGGGCGTAAACATGTCAGCCACAGACCCTGGCGTACATGCCATGATCGAGCGCGACAGGGCTGGGTGGCTGGAGATGTTGCGGACACATGCCTCGGGATTCAAAGACTCTGGCGAGGGGTCGAACTGGGAAGAGGTAGCCCAGGACGAGTTAAATGCGGCTATCCGGCAGATGCGCTATGCCCCCAATGCCGGAACAGACCCGAAGCGATGGCTCGATGAAGCCAAAGCGCGAATCACCAGACGCATCCAAGCTGACGATACAGACGACAATGACACCGACTCTGGCGACAATGGCAACCCCAATGCTGGCGACAATGGCGACCCCAATGCCGGCTTCGGCACACGACCCACGACGCCCTATAGTGTGAGGCCCACGGCTGCCTCGACGTTTGCGCCAAGCCAAGCCCAGCCAGGGCAAAATGCGTGGTCCGGTCAGGCCGCGCCGCCATCGACACCGCCACCGCAGCCCCCATTCATGGGGAGGATGTCGAATCTCGTCGATAACACCTCACCGACAACGGCAGCCCCGTGGCAGCCCCCGCAGGCAAACAATGCGTGGAACCAAACCGATGCGAATTATCAGCAGGCGGGTGCTGACTACGCCGCTGGTCCGAATGGTGCCAACTATACGGCGGCCCCGTGGGAGCAGTCACGGCGGCGCTTTGGGGGCCAGGATGCTGCATTGGGCGCTCCACGCGGCAGGCGGAACAACCAGATGTCGCAACCCTATGGTCGCCGAGACCGCACACAGTTTGCACGCCAGGACGCTCGGGGGAATCAAGCGAACGCTACGCTCGCTCGCACCGACTTTGACCGGCAGATGGACAACTGGCTCCGAGCCTATAATCAGTGGAATCAGCAAGGATCGGCTGGTCCGGCGCCTGATACGGGTCAAACGAATAGAGGCACGCAATGGCAGTAAGAAGTCTCGCCGGACCATTCGATTATTCGGCCCCGACGACGCCTGCGGTTCAAACTTACGGACAGCCGTTTTATACGCCATCGTCACCATATCAGACCCCCAGTCCCTACCAAACGAACCCCTATACGGCCCCGACCTATCAGTCGGCCACCCCGTTTGGGCGTCCTGAGTATGCCCAGGCGACCCCGTTTGCCTCTCCGACTGCCGAGGGGATGCAGCAAGACCCTGGCTATCAGTTTCGCCTCACCGAAGGCCAGAAGGCGCTGGAGCGGTCGGGCGCAGCGCGTGGTGTCACGAATACGGGTGGCAACATGAAGGACATCCTAGATTACGGGCAGAATGCGGCCAGTCAGGAATATGGGAATGTCTATAACCGGAGCCTTCAGAACTACAACACCAACGAGCAGAATCGCTTCAATACGTATGCGATGAACTACGGGAATGCCGCGAATGCTTATGGCACCAACGAGGCGAACCGAGCGCGTGCGTTCGATGTCAATGCCGCCAATGCCTTCCAGGGCTACGGCGCGAATGAGATGAGTCGTGCGAATGCCTACGGCGTGAACGAGAATGCGCGGCAGCGTGCGTATGACACCAACGAGCAGAACGCACAGAACGCCTATGCCACGAACGCCGCCGCGAATCAGGCCGCATACATGATGAACGCGAATCAGGCGCAGCAGGACTATCAGAACCAGTTCCAGAGCTGGGTGCAGAGCTATAACCAATGGCGTCAGACAGGTGCCGACCGCTTCACCGAGCAGTATGCGACTGCGCCGCCGGTATAACCCCATGCCACCATTCAAATACGAACCCTTCCAAAACCCGTACGTCGGGTCGATCATTGACCTCATGGGCCAGGGCGACGAAGCCAAAGCCCAAGCCCTAACCCGCGTTGGAGAGATCGAGGCACAAGCCGCACGGCAGCGTGGGCAGATATGGAGTGGAGCGGTCCAGAACGTCGGGAGCGCCGTTTCCCAGGGTATCCAGAGCTGGCAGGATGAAAAGGCGCAGGCGAAGGCGCAGGCGCGTATTGACGAAGATCGTGCGAGGGCCGACATCTTATGGTCACGCGGTGTAGCCGAGTTTGATGAAGGAGAACGTGCTGCGGCCTTGGGCAGGCGCGCCTTCTCTGGAAGTACAAACCGGGATACTCAGATCGGCCCAATGCCGACCTATCAGACAGAAGCGGACGGCTCCATGATGATGGAAGACGTGCCGACCCCGCCAGGGATGCTACCGAGTCAACGTCCTGTAATAGACGAGCACCCATACCAGACAATGGAAGCGAGCGGTCTTCTCCTCTGGAATCCAGCCAAGCTCCTAGAGGAAGGGACTGCCAATGGCTCCCTAGAGGCAATATTGCCCTATGTCGCGGCCATGGAAAGCGCCAACGCTACGAAGAAAAGCAACCACGAGGCAACCATTGCCTCTGCGAAGGAGACAGCCGTCGTCCTCTTGGGCATGTCAGACGAGGGGCTTGTCGGAGCGGTTCCTGAAGCCCTTGGATTCTTTAAGGGGAGTCTGCCTCCATCGATGCTAACCATATTCGAGCAAGCCGTCGCTACTGGCGACCCTAGCGAGATACGAGGGGTGCTCAATCGGTTCGCTGGCGTAGCTAAGAAGCCTGGATATACCCTTGGGCTGAATGACAGACGTTACGACGGGGAGAATAACCCCGTGGCCTTTGGGCCTGGAAAACCACTAACGCTGGAAGAGAAGATTATCGCAGCATCTGCGCGTGGAGACGAGCCAGAACTTGAGAGACTCCATGCGCTGCAACTCAGGCTGAGCGAAACGGCCGCTAGCGTCGAGACAGCACGACACAATCTGGTGACTGCGGACTTAAAAGGTAGAGAGTTGGATGCGGCCGAGGAGGAATCCCGGCCAGTTGTACTTAGCTACGATGCGAATGGCGATCTTGACCTACACGCGTCTATGTCATTGCTTGGATTGGATACCATTTCGCAAGCAGATTCATTGCATGCACGAGCTGATATGTGGACGACTGGTCTTCTCACTGCATTCCCGAGGCTTGTCGGTCCTGTGTTCGGTGGTGCCGAAAAGACAATGGGTAACATTGCTGCGATAGATCTCGCAGAACATGCCATTACGCGGGCGCTACAGAAGAATACGAGACTTCCTGACGCAGAGAGGAAGGCTATTAGGAAAAGTCTCGACATGTCTACTGGAAGGCTCAGAAGCCCAGACTTTGTCCGTCTGAAGTTCAAGGAGATAGATACAGTCTTGCGGATGGAACTCCAATCTAAGAGGAACGTAGATGACGTACGTTCAATACTCCAAGTATTGGATTTACTGGGAGTGCCGAATGACAGCGCAACTGCCGAGGCAAGTCCCGTATCAGACGTGCCGCCACCGGACCTGAAAGATCTAAAATTCGGCCAGGTCACCTTGTTTCAGGGGGGACCACACAAGGGGGAGAGGTGGACCATTAACTCGCTTGGACGTCCAGCAAGGGTTGATCCGTAATGGGACAAACCTACGTCAGAACTCCGCTCACTGCCAGCCAGCGAAAGCAACTTGAGGACGACGTTAAAGTTGCCACGCGGAGGCCGGAATCTATTAATATCCCTATCACCCCTCAACAGAAGACACAGGCCGAGAAGTCTGGTGGTTTCTTTGCACCAGAAGGGCCGGTAGCATTCTTCAATCGCGGCATCAATCGCGGAGCCACACTCGGCGTAGGAGCAGAGTCTCTCGATAAAATAGTGAGACATGTCACGCCAATCCCAGAAAGAGATCCCGAGGGATTTACTGAGAACATTGCACAGTCTACGGGCATGGCGCTTGGTACCGTTCCAGGGGTCGTAGGAGGAGCCGGTCGCGTGGCCTTGCTAGCGGGCGGTAGGGTTGTCCCAGCCGTCGCTCGGGCAATCGCCACTCCATTTATGAATCGTTGGAAGACGGCGGTCGGCACAGAACTCGCGGCTGGTGCTGGCGCTGGCGCTGGCAGAGAACTCGCAGGGGAAGAGTATCAGGCACTGGGAGAACTTGGCGGAGGACTGACAGGCGGTGTTGGCGCTGGTTCTGTGCTCGCACTCTCGGAACTCCGTAGGATGATCATTCGAGGGGCCATTAAGTCTACTCGTGGTGGAATATCTCGTGTGAAGGCGTGGGTCGCTCCATTCTCCGAGTCGAGTGGACGAACGAGGGCATCGGCGCAACTCCAGGCGCGTTCAGCGGACCCCTCTGCCGCTGCGGCCTTAGTAGACGAACAGGCCATCGGCGGTCTGACATCTGCCCA
>CAUZNX010000053.1:0-7326 GCA_963580905.1 Dehalococcoidia bacterium
ATCGTGGCGTCGGATAGGCACCCAAAAAATCACGCTTCGCCCGGCTGATCAGTTGACACCTATAGTCAAGACCATCATCCTTCGATAAGACTGTTAAGTCTTGGATACGCACAATCTGCGAGGAACGCTGATGCAGAAATTGCACTCGCGAAACCCCGGTAGGAAAACATTATGAACAGACAAAAGGTTGATCTTCTGATACGTGCCGGCCGGGTGTTCTGTGCCGATACCGGACTCGACGGCCCAGGGTCTGTTGCCATTGACGGCGACCGCATCGTCGCCTCTGGCCCCGACGTAGTTGTCGACGCGCGGCAGACCTTGGATTTCCCGGACGACCTACTGCTCCCCGGGCTCATAGACCTCCATGCCCATCCTGCGCCCTCCGACTGGTACGCAGGCATTGCACCCGACCCATTCATTCTCGCCAGGGGGACCACCACCGTACTCTCCCAGGGAGACGCGGGCGCCGATACATGGCCTCTCTATCAAGATACGGTGATCGCACCCACCCGTCTTCGCATACTCATGGCTATTAGTCCCGTGTCCCAAGGAGCCTTCGCGCAGACCGGGCGGTTCGAAGACCTGGACAACATCGACGTCGAGTCCTGCGTCTCCACGATCCGCGAAGCAGGCGACGCCATCTGGGGAATATCGGTTAACACGGCGGTGCAGGTTGCAGGCGATTCCGACCCAGGAGAGGTACTGCGGAGGGTCCTGAAGGCAGCCGAGGCCACTGGACGGCCACTGCTGTTCGGCAGTCGCAGGGAGCCGTCGGACTGGCCTCTCGCCGAGCAGTTGGCGCTGCTGAGGCCGGGCGACGCTTTGACCTACTGCCTCCATCGGGGAACGGACAGCGGTGACGAGAGTATCGTCAAGGAAGGGCACGTCCAAGATGCCGTATGGGAGTCACGGGAGCGTGGAGTTCTATTTGACATCGGCCACGGCATGATGTCTTTCGACTTTGGTGTCGCCGAGGCCATCATCGCAGAGGGTTTCCTGCCTGACACTATCTCCACTGACATACAGCGCAGGCATGTTGGGCTTGAGCCGCAGCACGACATGCCGCTCGTGATGTCCAAGATGATTGCTGCCGGAATGCCCGAGTCCCAGGCCCTTATGCGGGCAACGGCCAACCCCGCGAAAGCAATCGGGATGTCGGGCGAGATCGGTACATTGGCCCCAGGGGCGTGCGCAGACCTCGCCGTGCTACGCTGGGACTCGGACCAAACCCCATTGATGGACTCAGCGGGCGTCTCACGAATGGGAGGGCGATTCGAGCCGGTCCTGACCGTGCGCGGAGGCGAGTTAGTAGCAGATCGGAGAGATCAGTGAGCCAAGCATGGCGCGGTATTTTCGCAATCGTCATCACCCCATTTCGGGAGGATGGTGAGCTCGACGAGGCAAGCCTACGTCGGGTAGTACGGTTCTGCCTGGAGGCTGGCGCTCATGGACTGGTCGGCCCGGCAAATGCCAGCGAATTCTCCACCCTCTCAGATGATGAGCGGCGCAGATGGATAGAAATCGTGGTGTCCGAAAGCGGCGGTCAAATTCCAGTGGTGGCTTCAGTAACCGCCGGACACACGATACCCGCCCTCTCTCTTGCGAGACACGCACAGGGGATCGGCGCAGATGGAATCATGGCTATGCCGCCTCACATATTGCACCCAGACGAGGCGGGATGCTACGCCTTCTACCAGGCTCTCTCTTCGCAGCTCGACGTGCCGATATGTGTTCAGAATTTCGACGTGCCGATCGGCACGCCCATGAGCCCCGACCTGCTAGGTCGTATCTGCAACGATCTGAGGCATGTGGAATACATCAAGGAGGAGAGGACGCCAGAGCCACAGCGAATCAGTCAGGTGATCGCCGCCACGGGGGAGGCCTGCAAAGGGGTGATGGGTGGACAGGGAGGAGTCTTCATCCTCAACGAATACCCACGGGGCATTGTCGGAAGTATGCCCGCCTGCCACACGGTGGATGTCATGGTGAAGCTGTGGGACAGCCTGGAAGCCGGCGACGAGGTTCGGGCCAGATCAATATTCAACGGACTGCTTCCGCTAATCAATCATGAGCGTCTGTATGGAGTCTCTGTTTACAAAGAGGTGATGTATCGGCGAGGGATCATCGCGAGTCCAACGCGCCGCGCGCCGGGGCAGCGTCTGGACTCACATGACCTGGCTGAGTTGGATCGTATTCTAGCTGCCACCGAAGACCTCTATGAAATCTGAACCGGGTGCCCCTATGAGAATTACTGCCGTTCAAGCGCACGTACTATCCACAGAGAGATTGGCGGATGCCGAGAGGTATGAAGACACGGCGGGATTGCGATTCCCGGAAAACAGCCCACCTGGCGAAGGCGCCGGACGAACAGACGAGCGTCATCTTTGCGTCTACCCAACCGCTCGATCAACGGTGCTAGTTACGGTGGAAACGGAAACCGGCCTGGTTGGCATCGGCGAAGCCCACGCGCCGGTGGCGCCAAGGGTCGTTCGCACGATCATCCGGGATCTCTTCGCCCCGCTGCTGGTGGGACAGGACGCCCGCCAGATTGGGTGGCTCTGGGAGCGTATGTTTTCTGCGATGCATCTGCGTTCACATACCCAGGGATTCACGATGGAGGCCATCGCTGGAATTGATATTGCCCTCTGGGACCTGCTGGGCAGGTACCGTCAGGAACCTATTCACATGTTGCTGGGTGGGGCTTACAGGAGACAAATACCCTTGTATGCCTCCGGAATACCGGGAGAAACGCTGGCAGAGCGACTGGAGACGGTCGACAGTCTCCTTCAGTCAGGTTTTCGTGTCATCAAGGTCTCTTGCGGCCGAGGCAGCTTGCAAGACCAGATAGAGATTGCGACCGCGATATCCGAAGTAGTCGGCGCCAAGGGTCAACTGACAATCGACGCCCACGGAGGATTCGATATCTCGGACGCACTAAGATTCGCGGAGTCTTTGGAAGAGCTGGGCAATGTCCTTTGGCTTGAGGACCCCTTGATCCCGGAGGACCATCAGGGTTACCGCGAACTTACCCGATCGACAACCCTGCGCATCGCCATGGGGGAGACCGAATGCAACCGCTATGGAGTACGCGACCGGCTGCTGGGAAACGAGTGTAACTTGCTCTTGCCCGATGTGTGCCGAGCTGGCGGCATTTCAGAGACGTTTAGGATCGCCCAGCTGGCGGATGTGTTCGGCGTTTCGTGGGCCTCACACGTCAGCACGAGCACAGCAATCCACCTGATGGCCGGACTTCACGTCGGCTCAGTTACCCCAAATTTCTTGATCTCGGAATTCCCCACAGGGTTCGCCGAAGGCCCTTTCGGCAATGCTCTCCTATCTGAGCCCATGAGCGTCGATGCTGGTCAATTCCAAATGAGCGACAAGCCGGGTCTGGGAATTGAACTGGACCAATCCGAGATCGAAAAGCTTATAGTGGAATGAACGAAATGTTACGCATTCAACCTCTGATGCAGGTTCTTTTCACGTGCGAACTCACTCCAAAGGGCATGGACAGAGGGATATAACCGTATGGTACGCTCAGTAATAGCTTAGGAGGTCCCAATGCCGCAGTTGGAAGTCGTATCAATATCTGAAGCAAAAATCAGGACGACGGGGCACTCGCGAGCTGAAGCGCTTCGCGAGTACATCGAATTGATCGAGCAGTTGCAAGAAGACCAGGCGGGCAGGATTCAGCCCTCCCCTGGCGAAACGCAAAGGACTACGATACGTCGGCTCGGGGACGCTGGACGATTGTCGAACAAGGAACTTGTGATCAAGAAGGACGGCGAGGCAATATACTTCTGGGTGAATCCCGCTCCCAAGCGGCGAGGCAGACCTCGGAAAACATTCCAGGCAAGCTAGAGGTTCGACAACCTCTGGGACGTACAGATGGTCAACGAGGTGGTGTTCTTTCCCTCGGTCCCTATCGGACGGACCCTGCTCCCCAACCGTGGGGGACGCTGAGCAGACCTGACCCAAGGTTTTGCACCGAGGTCACACCACAGTAGGCCAGCGCTATCTCCAGCTCCCTTCGCAGTATCTCCAGGACCTGGTGCACTCCATTGGCTCCATCAACGGCCAGACCCCAGAAAAGCGGACGTCCGATGGCCACGGCCGTGGCGCCCATAGCCAGCGCCCTGAGCACATCGGTGCCCCTGCGAATCCCCGAGTCCATGTAGATCTCTGCCCGTCCATCGACAGCCTCTGCAATCTCGAGCAGCGTCTCGATGGAGCTCAGCGTCATATCAATCTGTCT
Source organism: Dehalococcoidia bacterium (assembly GCA_963580905.1). GTDB lineage: Bacteria > Chloroflexota > Dehalococcoidia > Lucifugimonadales > CAJWER01 > CAJWER01. The sequence continues at coordinate 4,256 of CAUZNX010000053.1, forward strand.
GCCCCCGTGATTTGAGACGAGAATCCCTTCTACCCCGTGGTCCACTGCCAAACGGGCATCCTCAGGGGTTCTGATTCCCTTGAGCACCAGGGGAAGGTTGCTCAGGGATCGGAGCCAGTCTAGATCGCTCCACGTCAGGGACGGCACCCCGGAACTCAGCCAGCTGGGGGTCTCCTCATCTCCGGCGGCGGCCTCCATCTCGGTGAAATTCGCCAGCTTGAATGGACGGACGAACCGGTTGCGGACGTCCCTCTCCTTGTAGCTTGGCACGGGTGTGTCGACCGTGAGACAGATAGCTTTGTAGCCAGACTTCTCAGCTCGCCGTACCAGTATCTCCGTTATCTCGCGGCTTCGGTGGTAGAGCTGGAACCATCGCGGCGTCGTCGTTTCCTCTGCGATCTCTTCCATGGTGTAGTTGCTGTTGGTGGCTGCCACCATCAATGTGCGCGATTTGGCCGCACCGCGGACCGTTGCCAACTCTCCCTCAGCGTGGGCGATCATGTGGCCCCCCGCAGGAGCGATCATCACGGGCATGCTGATTGGAGAGCCCAACACGGTCGTGGAGAGATCGAGCTTCTCCACGTCCCTAAGGAATCGTGGGCGAAGGGCAAGTCCATCAAGCGCCGACCGATTGCGTCTCGCGGTATTCTCGTCCATCGCTCCGGCATCTATGAAATCCCAATGATCGTGGGGAAGCGTCAGTTTGGCCGCAGCTTCGTAGTCATACAGACTCACGAGGTTGTTATCCATAGGTTGCCTTTCTACGAGGACAGTTCGATCAGTAGGGCCCAAATGTTGAGCTATGTTTTGGGGAGCGCTAAGACCCTGGGTGTCGGCGCATGTTGGCCTACTGGCGCGGCAATGGTAGTAGAATCTGTCTCACTTCGCTACAGGAAAGGAAATCACCTTGGACAATCACAATATCCTCGTAGTTTATCCACACCCGGCCGACAGTGCGACGGAGGCATCAGGGACGGTCGCTCTTCATGCAGAAAGGGGCGACAAGATCACCAGCGTAGTCGCGACCTATGGTGAGCGCCACCACATGCAGTGGCTGCGTGACGAAGAAAACAAGCCAGAGGCCGAGCAAGATCCGGCCGTCGCTCGAATGACTCTTGAGGAGTACCGGAACTTCAAGAAGCGCGAGGCGGAACGCATCGCCGAGGTACTGGGGGTCAACGAGTTAATTTTCCTGGGTTGGAACGACCACGAGATCTACTTTGATCTGGAAAAGGTTGCCGAGATGGCGGAGGTCATCCGACGCGTCAAGCCAGACATCGTAATCACGCATCTCCCGATCAACGACGGCGAGGTCGACAACGACCACCCCAACACCGGCAAGATCGTCATGAAGGCCCTGGAAACGGTGGCGAATAGGGTCCGACAGTTCGACGGGGTCGATGCCTATCACGGCGTAAAGCAGGTCTTTTTTTCATTTGCCGCAGGAGAAGAGGCGAACTCCAACAGCGTCTTCACCCCTGGTATCGTGCCCGATGTCTGGGTGGACACCTCCGCGGTCATAGGGAAGAAGATACACGCTATCGACCAGCTTGTGAGCCAGGGTTACCAAGGGGAAACGGCTCGCTGGGTTGTGGAGGCGCGTGACGGCCGCTGGGGTATGCTCGCGGGATGTGCCTACGCGGAGCCATTCATACGACCGACGGGCATCACCTACGACACGTTGCCGATGCCCCCACGGGTGGTCAGCAAGGAGTACGAACCTACGGTGTTGCACTCGGGCCGGACGACAGCTCACAACGTGCCATCCGCCACCCCACCCGAAGCATACCTACTGCATCCATAACCAGGACCAAACACTTCAAAGTCAGCACGTCCCCATCGCGCGCCGATGGGGACGTGCCTCAAGTCGTTTTGTTACCGCCAGGCTAATCTAGAACGGGCCGCCCTCAATCCCCACCATGCGGACAAACCAACTGCTAACCACCATGAAGTTGCCGGTGATCAGAATGAGCGCGTAACCTGCGATCAGGATTGCGCTGCCGAGGCCCATCCACGGTATCGCCTTCTCCATCTTGAATAGCATCGGCAGAACCCTCGCCATCGCCAGGGCACCCAAGACCAGCGGGATGCCCATTCCCAGCGAGAACAGGAACAGGAGTGTTGCGCCGACTAGCGGCAACCCTGCGATGCCAACATACAGCACCATCCCGATCAGGACCGCTGACCCGAAGCAGGTCATGCAGCCGGTAGCAAAAGCAACGCCTACAATCATGCTCTCCCAGGGAGAGGTCCTGCCATTGCCCGCTACCTTGCGAGCGATGGGCATCTTGCAGACCAGCGGGGCGCGAGCCTTGACGGCGATCCTCAAAGCCATTCCGAGCAGAATAACGCCAGCCCCGATGCTCAGATAGCGTTGCCACGAATAGAACGAGTCCATTCCTGACAGCTGTTGAGAGCCGTACCCTATGACCGCTCCCGCGAGCGTGTATACGATAGTGAAGCCTAGGACGAAGAAGAACGCCACCCGTGCGACATCCCCACGAGGCTTTAGCCCACTAGCCGAGGACGCCTCGTTCATGCTCATTCCCGCCATCGCCGGGATGAAGTATGCGGTGAGCTGGAACAGGCATGGCCACATAGCCGCCAATAGACCACCCAGGGCGGCGAGGACCGCCACGCCAGTGACCGTGGGCGTGTAGATCGTGGCGTCTTCCCCTCCTAGCATGACGTCCGGGCTGGCGTACTCATTCGTGTACTGGATGGGAAGGTCCCAGCTAAGTACGTTGTTGGTCGCCTCCTCACCATCTACAGCGGGGAAGAGCAGCGACATGCCTGAAGACAGATCGAGCCCTTCGGCGTCGTATATTACTGTCGATGCTCGATGGTGAGGCGAGTCCGCCATCACAAGTGCCTTTACAGGCTCGTAGGTGCCAGTCCCCACCTGCAGCAGCGGGCGCGCCGATTGGGCGGGCAGGTCATCTATATGAGTGATTTCGTTGACGTAGAAGACAACAGAAAGGTTCTCTTCCGCCCTACCAGGAGCCTGGCGCCTGGCCGCTGCCATGTACTGGGGACACACTCTTCGACTTGAAGACACCGTGAGTGCGGTC
>CAUZNX010000054.1:0-7323 GCA_963580905.1 Dehalococcoidia bacterium
GGAAGACCTTCTCGTTCAGGCCTTGGCCGGCGATCATTCCGGTGACCTGGAGCATCTCCCGCATGCCGGGTCCACCCTTCGGTCCCTCGTATCGTATGACGATGAACTCGCCTTCTTTGACCGTGCGTTTGTTCAGCGCGTCGATCAGCTCCTCTTCCTGCTCAAACACTCGTGCCGGGCCGGACCAGGTTGCTCCGAACTGGTGGCCTGCGACCTTCAGGGTTGCGCCCTCAGGAGCGAGGTTGCCGTGCAGGGTGACGAGGCCGCCGGTATCTGACATCGGCTCGTCGATGGAGTAGATGATGGGTTCCGGCTTGCCGCTGTACGGGTAGATGTGCGTCTTTGAGTCATCCTTAACGTCCGCCAGGTTCTCTTCAAGCGTCTTGCCGGTCACCGTTATGGCGTCGCCGTGCAGGACACCGGCGTTCAGGAGTCGCTTCATCACCACGGGGATGCCGCCCGCTCGGTCCAGGTCATACATCAGGTATCGGCCGCCCGGCTTCATGTCCACCAGCAGCGGCGTTCGCATCGAGATGTCGTGTATGTCCTGCAGGTCCAGGTCGACCCCCATCTCGTAGGCGATCGCCGGGAGGTGGAGTGCGGTGTTGGTGGATCCGCCCATGGACACGACCAGAGAGACGGCGTTCTCGAATGCTTTGCGGGTCAGGATGTCGGAGGGTCGGATGTCTTCCCGGAGCAGGTGCATGACGGCGTCACCGGCGGCGCGGGATGAAGAAATTTTGCGCTGGTCGACTGCTGGCTCGGACGCGCCGCCGGGCAGTGAGAGGCCAAGTGCCTCGCCGATGCTGGACATGGTGTTGGCGGTGAACATGCCGCCGCACGCGCCCGGACCGGGGCAGGCGCGGAGTTCCATGTTGTAGAGCTCTTCGTCGTCTATCTCACCGGCCTGGTGCTGGCCGACGGCTTCAAACATGTCCTGGATCTGGATGTCTTTGCCGTTCCAGTTTCCGGGAAGGATGGAGCCGCCGTAGACGTAGACGGAGGGGATGTTGAGGCGGGCCATGGCCATCATGGCTCCGGGTTGTGATTTGTCGCAGCCGGCGACGGCGACGAGGCCGTCGAATCGCTCGGCAAAGCAGACGGTCTCGATGGAGTCGGCGATGATCTCCCGGGAGACGAGGGAGCCTTTCATGCCTTCGGTGCCCATGGAGATGGCGTCGGAGACGGTGATGGTGCTGAAGAGGAAGGGTGTGCCGTCAGCAGCGGAGATGCCTGATTTGACGGCTTCCGCAAGCGGTGCGATGCCGATGTTGCAGGGGGTGACTTCGTTGTGGGTGGAGGCGACGCCGACGAAGGGCTGGTCGATGTCTTTGTCGGAGAGGCCCATGGCTCGCATCATGGAGCGGTGGGGTGCACGGATTGCGCCTTCAGTGGTTTCCCATGAACGCCATTTGCCGGGAGCGCGCTTGGACGCACGGTTGGATGCGACGTTTCCGGGGTTGCCTGCAGGTCGGTCGGCGGTGGTCATGGGTTTTTCTTTCTTAGCCCCGGTGAGGGGCCCGGCTGGGCGGCTATTTTTTGGAGAGGTCGGTTGTTGGTCGTGGTTGCGTTGGTCTGGTGTCTTGGAGTGCGAGTGTAGGGTCATGCTTGCCCCGCCCTAGGTTGACCTTTCGAGGGCCTCAGGGTGCAGGTGAGCCGATCCCTACGGGTTTTGGTATTTGGCCACGTAGGGTACGGGGGTTGTGGACCGGGTGACAAATGTTTGGGCGCGCTAATGTGGTTGTGTGACGGACCCTTCGACAGCCTCAGGGTGGGTTTTGATCGAGTACGCCACGCGGGATCGTGATCGAGAAACCTATGCCGGATCGTGAGCGGGATGGTCCTGTGGGTTCGTGAGCGAGAAGTCCCTGTTGCGACCCGGCCCGGGTTAGCTCTTCTTCCAGGTGAACAGGTCGCTGGCCCGCTCGTACAGGTAGTCGATTTCTGCCCATCCGTGCTTGTCCGGGCCGTGGATGCCGTAGGGCGATCGCATGGTGCTATTGGCGATGATTCCACGTCGGACGAAGATCTCTTTCAGGACCGGGAGATCGTCGTGCAGGACTAGGGGGAGTATGCGCTGATAAATCGCACGAGCTCCCTCTTCATCGCCGGCTTCGAGAAGGTTCCAGATGTTCGCGTGGACATCGCCGTAATGTGATGACGGCATATTCCCGGCCTCGCCTCGACGCCATTCGTCCAGCAGCATCCTTGCGCCGAAACCGCCCATCACGCCGAGGATGTCATCGCCGGCGCTCTCGATGATGCGGGTTGCGGCCTGCAGCGGATCGGAACCCTCTTCCTTCACGTATGACAGGTTAGGCACGTCATGGGCGAGTTGCGCCAGGGTGTCGGTGGGCATGGCGTATGCGCCGCCGAAGTTCTGTACGAAGACCGGGATGTCGACTGCAGCGCCCAGTTCGTGGAAAAAGCGCAGGACCTCGGATTCGGTGGTCGGCTTGGAGTGCGGCGGCATTGCGATGACCGCGTCCGCGCCTGCGTCCTCGGCATGCTTCGCCATCCCTATGGAGTGGGCGTTTGCGATGCCGGTGACCCCGGCGACTACGGGGATTCGACCGGCGACGACGCGAACCGTGGTCTCGACTATCTGGCGTCTCTCGTCATCGGTCAGCACCTGAAACTCTGACACCATCACCGGCATCACGACGCCGTGGCAACCGGATTCGACCGTGAAATGGAGGACCGAGTCCATGCTTTTCCAGTCGATAGTTTCGTCCTCGTTAAAGGGAGTGACGGGGATTCCGTAGATGCCCCTGAATGGCGTGTGCTGTGCGGTCAATTTGTGGGACTCCGGTGGTGCTAGTCGTGGTAGGAGCGGCGTTGTGGGCGGATGGTACGGCAGGTTGCGGGTGTTGTGGGCATGTGATCAGGTTTCCTGTTCAAGCACTGGGGCAGGCATATCGATGGGACCGTTGGGTTCTAGAACAAACTTACTGCACGACGCGACCCACCTCCAGACCTCCTCCTTCCCAGAGAGGAGGCTAAAAGCTGCCCCCTCCTAGTGTTGGAGGAGGGGTGGCGCCGCCAGCTGCAACAGGGGGTGGTTATTCGCAGTGCGAACTGGTGCATAATCCGGGTCGGTTGACTGGTCGGCTTGGCCGACGCCTCCTCATACCTTGATTCGGCCAAGACAGAAAAGGACTCCAACTATGAAAATCACCGCCGTCACGCCCTGGCTCATCAATGCCGACTGGGACGACCGACCGGGTGGAGATCTGCCCCGGAACCCGACGACCCGGGAGTTCCTTTTCGTGCAGGTGGAGACGGATGCGGGGATCACTGGATGGGGCGAGATCACGCCGTTCCCTGGAGTCGTTGGAAATCGGGCGATGCATGGGTTCGTCAAAGAGGTCGGCGCGCTGGTGGTCGGCGAAGACCCGTCGGACATCGACTACATCTGGCACAAGCTCTTCCGGCGCATGACCTACGTCGGCTCACGCGGTGCAACTACCGCAGCGATCAGCGCCATCGACATCGCCCTATGGGATATCAGGGGCAAGGAGTTGGGACAGCCGATCTACAAGCTGCTGGGCGGAGCTGTTCGAGACAAGATAGGTCTATATTGCCACCCGCCGGAGCCACAAGACCCGGTCAGCGCGGCGATCGACGCTAAAGAGATCGTGGCCTCGGGACACCGGGCCTTCAAGTTCGACCCGTTCATGCGCAGCCTTCCCAAAGGGAACGCCTGGTATATCGATGGACAGATATCGAAGCGCGGCGAGGAAGAGGCGGTCGAGATCACGGCCGCGATTCGTGAGGCGGTCGGCCCGGAGACCGAGCTTCTTATCGACGCCCACGCCATGTTCAACGTTCCCACAGCGGTTCGACTTGCGCAGCGCTTGGAGCCGTTCGACATTTTGTGGTTTGAGGAGCCCTGTCCTCCCGAGAGTTACCACGCGCTCAAGCAAGTGAAGGACCAGATACCTCAGAAGATCTCGGTAGGGGAGAGGCTCTACACCCGCTGGGAGTTCATCCCAATTCTTGAGCAGGAGCTGGCTGACTACATCATGCCGGACGTGACCTGGACTGGGGGAATCACGGAGCTGAAGAAGATCGCCAACTTGGCCGAGGCGTACTACGTGCCGCTCTCGCCGCACGACGCCGGTGGACCGATAAACGTGATCGCAGGGGCGCATGTCTGCATGAACGTGCCGAACTTCTACAAGCTGGAGACGAACAAGTACGACCTGTCGAACTACAACGCGTTTATCGATCACCCGCTGGATATCCGTGATGGCGACCTGTACGTGAGCGATCGGCCGGGACTGGGGTTGGAGATAGACCTGGACTACATGAAGGCGCACGCACTGGAGGGTTACGGGGGGCGGTCATGATGGCCAACGTGCCGCAAGTGCCCTGATGGCGGTGTCGCAACTACAACGCTCAGAATTAGCGTTGCGTGAGTTTGATCTCAAATCGCGGCGAGTCAATCCAAGGTCTGATTGCAGGGCATCGGACTTTTAATCCGCAGGTCGTCGGTTCGAACCCGACAGGGCCCACCATTCGCGCCCCTAGGTTCTCTGTATCATCCGGCTCATGCCAAACGGACGTGTACAGCGACGGATAGATCATCTGGTCGATCAGACCGAAGAAGCGGGAACGACTCTTAATCAGTAGGTTCCCGGTTCGAGTCCAGGGCGGATCACCACACGCATATCATTCGTATTGAAAGACCCCGGCCTTACCGGGGTCTTTTCGCGTCTTATTCAAGTTCCACACGCAACTGGTCTACTAACAAGTTTGATGCGATGCCCTCCCCCGCGACCGTCTACATGCAAAGCAGTGCCACTGAAGGTTGGTTAGAGAACACACGGATTTTCAGTTGTACGTCACGCGTGCTCAAACGTACCGCCTTGTGCCGTTTTGTTCGTAGGCCAATACCGGGTGGTTGACCTGCCCCCAGAGGCGGTAACAGTTCTCGACTGGACGCGTGTTGGTGGCATCCGCTCCCCGACATCCAGTTTTAATCCCCTAAATGCGCCGTGAATGAATACATAGAACACTGGGACCAAATCGACCTACGCGCCGTGCCCTTATCAGGGCGAATAGATAGATGGTCAGGTAACTGCGGTAGGGGCGGAACTGCTCGGCGTAATCGACCAGTTCCTGAGGCGAAAAGGTTTTGCCTCGCACAAGCTCTCCAAGGGTTTTTTGCAAAGCTACGTCGCCCACCGGGAGTGCATCTTCCCTGCCGAGGCCACGTAGAAGCAGCCAGTGAGCCGTCCACGGCCCGATACCCCTGAGTTTCAGGAGCTCGACTTCCACCTCGGCATCGTCCATCGCTTCGAGCCTGGATTCAGTGATCCGGCCTGATCCGAACTCGTCCCTGAGCCCGAGCGTGTACTCGGCCTTTCGCTGGCTCAGCCCCAGCGCACGCAGGTCTTCGATGTTTGCGCTATCCAGGTCTTCTGGCCTCGGAAACAGGGCGTAAGGCTGGCCATCTATCTCACCGATCCGGCCGTAGTGCTCGGTTATTTTGCGCCGGAGTGATGCTGCTACGTTGGCGCTGATTTGCTGGCCGAGGACTGCCCAAGTGATGGTCTCGAACAGGCTTGTCGCCTGCGTCAGATGGAGACCGTGGAACTTCTCTTTCAGGACGGCCAGATCCGGGATGTCTTCGATCAGGTCGTAGAAGGGTTGCGGGTTACCTCGGGTGCCGGCGATGCGTTCTACTTGCCGAGCGGCGGTGTCGATTTCGTTCGAGGTTGGTTGGCCGGAGATGCTTACCTCAAGCAGCGGTTTAGCCGCGCTACCCGTTGAGTTGATCGCGATGGTTGCGATCCTGTCTCCGAGGTCTATCGCGCGGATCAGGGTCTCGCCGTCATACATGTCCGCTGCTTCGCTCCCTTTGTAGTGGGTGACGAAGTCGGCGTTGGTGGCGAAGTCGTATGGAGGTTGTGGGGTGAGAGTGAATGTGGGCGGCGAGTGTTGGGGAGTCATAGGCCGGGAGAGACCTTGGTTTGGGATTGGCGCTTGTGGCTCAGGATGACAGGAAAGTGTTGTGACTTTGTTGAGGGAATCGAGTGATAGGCGATGGGCGGATAGTCATTCGCCCTACGGTGTTTTGGTGGGACGATGTTCTCCCACAGCCTGGCCCTCCCCCGCTGGGAGAGGGGACTAACGCTCGCCGTCTGCTGCTTCACGTACCAGCGGCAGGATCGTCTGCGCCACTCGTTCTGCTTCTTCCACGTGCGGGTAGCCCGACAGGATGAACTCGTCGATACCCAGCCGCCAGTAAGCCATCAGCTCATCTGCGACCTGCTGTGGATTGCCGACAATCGCCGTGCCGCAGTTGACCCGGACGGTCGATATGCCGTTCCAGAGTCGATCGCCGACGCGGTGTTCTTCATAGGAGCGTGACTGCGCAAGCTGACCGACCATTGCTGTACCTGAAAAGGACGTCTGGCGTTGTTGCTCGACCACTATTTGTGCCTCGGATAGCAAGTCTTCGGCTGCATCCCATGCCTCTTGTTCAGTGTCTCGGACAATGACGTGGGTACGCAGGCCGAACTCTGGCGGCCTGCTATTGGCCTCGAACCGTGATCGTGCCCGTTCCATAAGCCCTGCTATGGCGTCCAGCGGTTGAATCCACATCAGCAGGTTATCGGCCTGTGCCCCGGCGAGATCGAGTGCGTTGTCGGAAGCGCCGCCCAGGTACCAGCGTGGTCCGTCTCCCACAGGCGACGGCGACACCATCGCCTGTTCCAGCTTGATCACATCTCCGTCGTAATCGACCGGCGCCGGCGCGCTCCAGAGCAGCTTGGACGCCTCTATGAATTCGGCCGCCAATGCGTATCGCTGGGCGTGATCTGAGTGGACACCGAGCCTTTCGAAATCGCCCTGGATGCCGCCGGGGACGATGTTGACGTCGATGCGGCCACCCGAGATGTTGCTAAGGGTCGACGCCATCTGGCCCCACATCCCGGGGGAGATGAAGCCCGGGCGGACGGCGATGAGAAAGCGGATGCGACTTGTGACCGCCGCAAGGGCCGTCGCAGTAGTCCACGTCTCCGCAAGAGGTGCCGTCTCCTCGAACAGACCGTTGGCGAAACGCGTCGGTATTAAGAGGCCGTGATAACCGTGCTCCTCGGCCGTCTGAACGACCTGTTTGAGGTACTCAAACGTTGGCGGCCGCTCGGCGCGGACGGTGCCTATGTGTGCGCCGTCTCCGTCGATGGGGACGAACCAGTCAAAGCGGGGTGTGGGACGGGATTGTGAGGGCATGGGATCCATTATGCAGGTCGGCGATGCCGAGAGCTGTACACGTCGGCAACCCAGTCCAACGAAGGGTGATCACCGCCGAGG
>CAUZNX010000055.1:0-7275 GCA_963580905.1 Dehalococcoidia bacterium
GAATACTCCCCCACCGTCGGTTCCAGCAAACACTGTCCTGTCGTTTTCAAATCCGGGCGATATGCCTAGGACCCATACGAATCCGCCCTCTGGACCGATGCGCTCCCAGCGTCCGTCGGCTTCAGCGGGGTCCGCAGTTGGTAGCGCGACCATTACCAGCGCGACGGTAGCCGCCACGAAGAACAGCAAGAACAAGCGATTAGTCATAGGTTGGATCTGCTCCGGAGGGCACGAATTTAAATCTGACGGCTAACCTGAAAAGTGGGGATCGAAGTGAGGCGAATTAGAACGTGAACTTACCTCATATCCCCTGGGGCTGTAGCTCGCCCCAGGTTCCAACACGTCTCGCTACTCTGCGGTTTGCAGCCCGCTTGAGCCAGTGGCGGAGACCCAAGAACAGGCCTCCTGGGATTATGACCAATGCCAAGAATATTATCCAACCAAGGAGCGAATACTCTCCGGGCAGGGCCGCCTGCCTCGTCGCTTCGAAGTATGGCCCGGGCTCGAGGGCGGTCCCTCTGTAAATTCCGCTAAAGGTGGTTCCTATGAACACCTGTAGAGTATCAGTGTAATTGTCGGGTAGGGCGAGGTCGGTTACGCCCATGGATGTTACTAGATTCCAGTCGGATTGAAAGGACGGCCCCCTCCAAGAGATCGGTCGCGTAGTAGAGCTTCGTAGGCCCTGGTTTGCTGGATTCCAGGTGTCTCCATCATCGGTTGAGCGCAGTACACCCTCCGCGTCCGTGCCGACGAACAGCGTTTGATCCTGGTCGAAGTCAGGGGATATCGAGATGGTGAGTACGATGTCCCCGTCACTCGACCCGGCTCGCAGCCTGGTCCACGAATCGCCTCCATCTGTTGATCTGAACAGGCCGGCGGACGTGCCAGCGAACAGGATGGAGTCGGTTCCAAAATTGGGGGACACTGCGAGTGACTGGATATTGGTACTCATGAGGCCCTTGTTGATGGACTCCCAGCTGCGCCCCCCGTCGACCGAACTGAAGATACCGTCCGATATGGTCGCGGCAAATACAGTCTGGTCGGTCTCGAAGGACGGTGACAGGCACAGGGCCATCGGCGAAATGGTCTTCAGATCGGCAGCCTCTTCCCAGGAGTCGCCCTCTTCGGTCGAACGGTAGATGCCGCCGTCCGGCGTTGTGTGGTCCGACATGCCTTGCGCGTAGATCACTAGTCGTCTTCCAAGGAGGCCGGCGAAGATTGTGGAGTCGCGCTCATATGCGGACGAGAATTGGAGCGATACAACCGACGCCCCTGTTAGGCCCACATCCGCCTCATGCCAGGTGTCTCCTCCGTCTGTCGAGCGGTATACCCGGTCGGTTGTACCAGCTAAGAGAGTCGAGTCTTGAGCGAAATTGGGGGACGTGGCGAGCTAAAAAATGCGTGGGTCATCGATTCCTTTGACGATCATCTGCCAGGTGTCACCGCCGTCGGTGGAGCGGAATACGCCGTCGGGTCCGCCGGCGAAAACTGTCTTGTCCGCCTCGAAATCCGGGGAGACGGCTAGTGTGCGAAACGAACTGCCACCGTACTCCTCGTTGATTCTGTGCCAGCTATTGCCACTGTTTGTGGATCTGAGGATGCCGCCCTGGAAAGTACCGACGAACAGGGTCTGGTCCGTTTCGTAGGCAGGGGAGGGGGCGAGGCTCCAGACATCGCTGCCGGAGGGACCGACGGGCTCCCATGAGCCATCCGCGAGGACCGAAGCCCCGGCGTATGCGAATGCGAGCAGGGAGACGGTGACAGCTGTGAGAGAGAACCTGAGGAACCGTCTATTGACCATGCTGCCGCTCCTGCTACCTACAACCCGCACCTCTTGTTGCCAGTAATCATTGGCCGACAAGCTATCATAGTGCAATATTGTTGCCCAGAAAATGCCGAACTGGAAAGCGCGACTTATTGCGAGCGAACTAACAGGCGTGGCCTGGTTCGTGAAAAGTAGTAATTGATTGGTCTCTGGGAGTAGCTGGTTGAGTCATCGAATATTCAGGATAGATATTTGATGACTCGCAACGTGGATTGCTAGTCTATTATGCCCCATCCGACTGCGAAGTCGCGGGTGATTCGGGCCAGCTCACCGGGGGTTTCATCGTTGTTGGGCACGATGACCTCGAAGGTCCAGGGCCCCGCGTAGTTGATGTCTATCAGTGCCTCGCGGATTTTGCCCCAGTCGAAGCCACCGTGTTCGGGTGCGCGATGGTCGCCATCCTCTACTCCGAAGTCAACGTCGTGGAGGTGGGTGCCTCGGAGCCTAGACCCGGCTGTTTTTATCTCCTCGGCGGGGACCATGCGGTGTATTCCAACGTGGCCGGAGTCCAGTATCAGGCCGAGCTGGCCCTCGGGGTAGCCGTCTACCAGGGGGCGAAGTTCCTTCATCGTCAGGTAAGGGTAGTCGCACTGGTAGGGTAGGTTTTCGAGTGTGATGCAGACCCCGGCAGCCTCTGCGACCGGGATCAGGTCGTCTAGAGAACGAGGTACCGCGTCCCGGACCTTCTGTGGTGTTTCGGGGCCGTCGTCCTCGACAAAAATCGGGTTGGGCACCGGGTGGATGACCATTTCGGTGGCCCCCAACTCGCCTGCGAACCGCAGGTAGCTACCCAGCAGCGCCATGTTGCGCTTGCGCCACTCCTCGTCCGGGGCTCCCAGGATGGCACGGCCAGCGGGGGCGTGGACGCTCCTGGCCTTGAGTCCGCGGGCCTCAATGCGTCTGCGGAACTCAACGAGGTCTTGGCCTGTCAGAGGCTCGCCGACGTGGGGATCCTGCCCGGAAACCTCGACCTGCGGGAATCCGGCCTCCGCGACGGCGTCCAAAGCCTCCTCGATACCTCGGTCGCGGAATCCGGCGGATGCGTAGCTGGTGTTATCCATGAAACTCCTGTGTTGGTGTCTGACATCTTCCAGAATGGACAAGAACGATATCGAAATTCTAGGCGAGGGTCATCTTGAGATAGTGAGGTTGCTCCCGCACCGGTTGTCTATGGGCAAGCATCCTATCTGGTGAGCCCCGCCTGTCCGGCTACCCCCTTGTGGCTGGCATTGCTGAGGGCGGGCGGGGTTCGCTATCGCTATTTGCGCGTGCGAGATGCCTCTAATACATCGTGGGGCGGGACCTCCTCGCCTACTACGTAGAGGAAGAAGTAGCACCCCACGTCGCCCAGGAATTTGAATTCCTTTCGCAGTGACTAGACAGTGGAGTCGAAGTCGGCGTGAGAGCGAAGGTAGGCTCTGAAGGTGCGGTGCTCAGACTCCAGGTCCAGCATCTTCGACGCGTTGCCGACGATGGCCTCTATCTTCCGGCGGTTCCGGATGATGCGCGTATCTAGTGCCAGCGCGTCGATGTCAGGCTCGACCATCCCCGCGACGGCCTCGGGGTCAAAATCGAGAAAAGCCTCGCGGGTCCCCGGCCACTTGGACGCGACTACGGGCCATGAGAATCCAGCCTGGAATACCGCCTTGCTCATCACGTCGAGGTAGTCTCTCAGGTCCTTGGGCACGATGCGTTCGGGAGGCTGTGTGGTTGGCATGGCACTCACCTGTCTTCAGAGTGGCCCAATGATACACGAACACATGGGGTGAACCTAGATGTGAGTGATGCCGAGGTTGTCGCGAGAATAAGGGCGGTGTAGAGGGCGGAGTCTAGCTAGGGCACGTCCATATTGCGCAGGCGGCGGATGGTGAGCCAGAAGAAGCCTACTATGACGATGGTGGCTCCTATGATGGCGGCAGGGAATTCGATCGCAAGGTCCTCATACCGGTCGAAGCCAGTCCCGTCGACTCCATACATCATGGCCAGGGAGTGGCCACGGACACTCAGGTACCTGACGGCTGGAAGGAACCCTCCGACGATGCCCTCCCATAGGAATACATACACCAGGGCGTAGGGAAGGGCGTAGGGGGTTATCAGCCCGGCCCAGGTAAAGATGGCCGAGTATGCGGCGACCCCCACAAATAGCCCGATTCCAACCGCCACGGCCATCTGTGCGCCGCCTTCACCCACAATCAAGACCAGGGCGATTCCGCTGATTGCCAGGATTGGGCCGGCGATAATCACGGTAGCCAGCATCTTCGGAAGTACCAGGTGATAGCGTGGGACAGGCCTGAGCACCAGATAGCTCAGAGTTTTGTCTTCCATCTCGTTGCCGAAGGAGGCCGTGGCCAGGGTCATGGTGACGATGGGCAGTATGGCGGTGATCACCATGCGGTCCAGGATGTCAGGTGCGAAATGATCTTCGATGTCCGCTCCGGCCAGGCGAACGATCGACGCAATGACCACTGGCAAGGCTGCCAGCAGTATGGTGATAGACAGACGCCAGCGCCCACCGAGTTGTCGTAATGAGAGGGCGAGTATCGGTCCCATGTTATCGCTCCACGACGTAGCTGAACACGCTTTCCAACGACTCGTCGAGAGGCTCGACACGCATGAGCCGGATGGCTCGTTCGGCGGCGGCCTTTGGCACCAGTCGCTGCAATACAGAGACTTTGCGACTGAGGACCATTATCGAGCCGTCTTCTTCGACGGATACCGAGTCTACGGCCTCACTCTGGACCAGTGCCGACGCCATAGCGCGCGGCTCTGCGCACTCGATGAGGATACGGTGTGGCTGCTGGTCCAACTCCTCCCTGATGGCGCGGAAGTCGCCTGCCGCTGCCAGCTTCCCGCTGACCATCAACAGGTGTCGGTCGGCGAGGGTCTCGACCTCTTCGAGTATGTGGGAGGAGATCAGTATGCTTTTGCCCTCGGCGGCCAGGGAGCGCATCAGGTCGTGGAACTCCAGGCGCTGCCTGGGGTCGGTGCCGTTCAATGGCTCATCGAGTATTAGCAGTTCCGGGTCGTTAACCAGCGTTGCGGCCAGCCTCATGCGCTGGCGCATCCCGCGGGAGTAGGTGCCCAGCTTGCGTCCCTGGGCGGCGACGAGCCCCACTCGCTCGATTGCCTTGTCGACGGCCGGTCCGATGGGGTCGATGCCATAGAGTTTTGCAGCTAGTTCGACGAAACTACGCCCTGTGTAGAAGCCGTAGACGGCCTCGTGTTCGGACATTATGCCGATCTTGCTGTAGATGGTGTGGTCGCCGCGCGGGGACTGTCCCAGCACTTCTACTGTTCCGGAGGATGGCGCCGCCAGACCGGCCATCATGTGCATGACGGTGGTCTTTCCCGCACCGTTGGGGCCCAGTAGGCCGGTGATGCCCTGGGAAACCTCTAGCGATACGTCGTTGACGGCCACTACGTTGCCGTACCACTTGGACACCTCGTCCAAGCTGATTATGGGGTTTGAGTTGGTCATATTGCAACCCGCCTGTACTTGTACAGCATCAGCAGTGCTGGTCCCAATGTTAGGAGCAGGTACCAGCCCACCACGACCCACTCCCCTCCGCGGGTTTCGTAGATCTGGACGTCTAGAGGGGACTTGTCTTCTTCATCAAAGATGAGGTCTCCGACTGCGATGGGCACGAACCCGATGTTGACCAACTCGAACCACTTCGCGTTGTCGCCGGTCAACGGCTCACACTCGCTTGACGGGTCGCGGCCATCATCGTCGCACTCGGTCAGTATTCCCGCTGCGGCCGACGACACTACAAATAGAGCGATCACGAAGCCCGCCGCGTAGGCTTTTCTGGGGGTGAAGGATGCCACAGCAAGAGGGATGGTGGTCGTGAAGGCCGCGATCAAGAAGCCGACGGCCATGAATCTCGGCACGTCGAGCCAATTGTCCTGGAGATACTTAAACGGCTCGTCGGCCGCGAGTGTGAAGCCAAGGAACAGAACTAGCTGGCCTGCATAGACCAGAATCAGCGAGATGGTAAAGAATGCGAGCCACCGTCCGATGACGTAGTCGTCAGTGGTCAGGGGGCGTACCAGGTAAAGGTGTAGGACTCGGTCCCGCCGATCGGGACACAGGAGCTCTGGCGCGATAATGGCCGAGAAGAGTTCTACCAGAAGGATGATCCAAGTAAAGTATTCACCACGCCCGGGCAGGTCGTCGGTGAGGCCGGTTACAGAGGCTATGAGGATGACGATGACGGCCGGCGCCATGACCGCTGCGAAGAAGAGTATGGGCATGATCTTCGAACGTGCGCCGCGCCCGATGCCTAGCGATGTGCGTATGCCGTTGGTCCACAGGGCCTTGCGGGCGCGCATTCGCCCTTCGCGGGGGCCGTCGTACCGCTGGTAACCCAGATCAAATACTTCGCCCTGCGGCTGTGTCATTGGGTGTCACCCCGGAAGATGTCCGTGAGCTGGTGGCGGCGTGGTGCGAGCCGTCGGAGACGGGCATCTGTCTCCACGATGGCATCCCTGATGGTGTCGTACTCCTCAGCAGCGCCCAACTCTACGACGAGTGACGCGCCGTCTATTGTGGCCTCGATGCCGCGATTCGATAGCGCTTCGACTAGCTCAGCTCGGTGGTCGTCGACGTCGATTTGGATGGACTGGGTCTCCCTTGTGAAGCCTGCGACATCGCCATCTTCGGTAACGCGCCCTTCGTCGAGGACGATTACCCGGTCACAGGTGCGCTCGACGTCGCCCATGAGGTGGGAGGAGAGCATTATGGTGATGCCGAACTCGGAGCCGGTCCTTTGGATCAGGAGCAGCATCTCCTCGCGGCCAGCCGGGTCGAGTCCCGCTGTTGGTTCGTCGAGGAGCACCAGTACGGGGTCGTGGACTAGCGCCTGGGCCAATTTCACGCGCTGTTGCATGCCGGTCGAGTATTCGCCGATGGACCGGTAGCGCTCTTCGTCAAGGCCAACATGGCGTAGTACGTCGGCGGCGCGTGTCCTGGCATGGGAGGGCGGCAAGCCGCTGATCTGTGCCATGTGGGTCAGGAACTCGGAGGCGGTTACTGCGCTGGGAAGGCAGTCGTGCTCCGGCATGTACCCTAGTCGACTGCGCGCCTCCACCGATTCATAGGGCTTTTCGCCCATCACCTCTGCAGAGCCGGCGGTTGGCTTGATGAGCCCAAGGAACAGCTTGATGGCTGTGCTTTTGCCTGCGCCGTTGGGACCGAGCAGGCCGGTTATGCCGCTTTCCAACTCGAAAGACACCGACTGTAGCGCGGTGGTTGAACCGTAGATTTTAGTCAGACCGCTTGCTTGGAGAAGGGGAGGCATTGTGCGCAGTATACTCCACGGTAGCTACTACGTGTCGTTTCGGGCGACGAGATGATGTTATTCTGCGCGCCCAGCCGACGGTATCGGCTATATGGGTGATTCCCCCTAGCCCATTCAGAGTACAGCGTACGCTGAGTTGGGGTGCTGCGC
>CAUZNX010000056.1:0-7243 GCA_963580905.1 Dehalococcoidia bacterium
CGTGTAGTCGTGGCTTCCGCCTACTATATCGGGTACCCCGTCACCGTCGACATCAACCACCTCCAGCGTGAGCATCAGTGGCGGCAATGCGATATCCAGTGTATGACGAGTGAAACCCTGATCTCCGTCGTTCTCCATCCATATGACGTTCTCGACCACAGCCTCAGGATAGATGTTCGCTATCTGCATTCCTGACAAAACCAGGTCCAGATCGTCGTCGCCGTCCAGGTCTGCGGCCTTGACCGCGAAGGCTCCCCAGTACCGTGTGATCTGGTGGTGCGCGAAATTTCCAGATCCGTCATTTTCGAGCCAGGCAAGCCCATAGAAGTTGTTGGGCGAGATGTCTATGCGCTCCTCTGGGAAGTCCAGAGTGTCTCCATTGGTAAATAGAATATCGATATCGCCGTCCTCGTCCAGGTCGACGGGCTCGATCCCCGAGAGGCCATAATACTCCACTGGGGCTTTGAAGAGCACCTCTGCCTCGAAGTGACCACCCCCGTCGTTGCGGTAGAGGATCACCTCTTCGAACTGTTGGGCCAGTGCCACGGCCAGGTCCATGTCGCCGTCGCCATCCGCGTCGATAGGGAAGGCATGTATCGCCCCGGGGCGATCGTCCAGCAAGTGTTCGACGAACTCTAGCCTGCTGGTTTGCTCAAGCCAGATGGTCTTGCCGTCCAGGTGGCCGAAGACGCAGACTGCGATGTCGAGGTCGCCGTCCCCGTCCAGGTCGGCCGCTTCCGCACAGGCCACGCGTCTAACATCATCGAGCAGGACGACCGGTGTGAATTGCTGCTCGCCGGTGTTTTCAAACAAGACGACGCTGCCGAGCTTTTTGTTTGTGGGTCGTAGGAACCCGATGTCGGCAACTAACAGGTCTCGATCGCCGTCGCCATCGAGGTCTGTAACATGGGTCCGGACCGGCTCCGTGAGGCCGTCCGTGAACTCCACGTAGTTGTCGAGGCCTTGCAACCATGTAATGCGACCGGACGAGGGCTCGGTCACCAACAGTTGCAGGCTCCCGTCACCCAAAAGATCGCCGCTGCGAACATTGGCCGTCGTGTGAGGCCTGCCGTCGGGCAGCAGGACGCGGTAGGTGGTGGGCTCCGGGGTGGGAGTAGGGATGATGGCTGCCACGGGTGTGGCGGGTATTGCTGTGGCGGTTGGCGCCACTGTGGACACTGGGGTACTTGTCGGGGGCGACTCGTCCTGACTACAAGCGACCACCACAAGAGCCATGAGGGACAGGACTATTGTCAGGCGCAAGCTGGACTCCGTGTGATCTGGATTTGTTCGAACGCGCATGCTACGCCCCTGCCGGCGACCGTTCCATCAAAATGTCTGGTGGGGCTGCGGAATCAGGGTTGTGAGAGAAACCGACCACCCGCGATTGGCAAGTGGCCGGTTTCTCTCGTCTTTTCAATCGAGAAAAAGGAGGCGCTTGGGTGAGGGCCCTCTATAGCCCGTACTGGACCTCGATGCGGCGACCACTTCGGGACGATTCGTAGATCGCGTCGATGACCCTGGCGACGGCGAGGGCATCCATCACGCCGAGTGCCGGATCAGTGTCGTTCCGGATGGCCTCCATGAAGTCGTCGACATAGTTGCGGAACCAGTCGTCCTCACCGTAGCCAACATAGGGTTTCGGAGTGTATTTGAACTCACGAATTGGTGCGCCCCGCCACTCCTGGGAAGTGCTGCCTGCCGTCAGGCCATATGATGCGAAGGGCTTCCACTCCGCCCAGCCATCGAGTCCTCGGTAAGCGAGGTAGCCGTCGCCGCCGCCCGGCAACCCGGGTGGGGAGAAGAAGCCCTCGTGCAGCGAGCCGTAGCCACCGTTCTCGTATTCCAGCGCCACCATCGCCACATCCTCCAACGGCGCCTCAATGTATCCGACTGGCCGGCCAACCATTGCCTGGACCGATTTGACCTCTCCCATCAGGAAGCGCATTGCCTCCAGGTGGTGGCCGCCAAGGTGGTGGACTATGCCACCGCCCTGGGTCGCATCTCTATAGGAGAAGGCTCCTGGGTCTCGACTGCCGGGCCGCACCTGAGACGTGACCAGGCGGGTCTCTATCGAAAGGGGCTTGCCTAGTAGACCCTGATCGATGATCGATTTGATTTCCTTCATGGCCGGGTGGAACCGCCACGGGTATCCTGCGAACACCTTTACTCCTGTACGGTTTATCACGCGCGCCAACTCCGCCAGATCATCGGCGTTGCGGGCGAATTGCTTTTCCATGTAGAAGTGCTTGCCGGCCTCGGCGAGCTTGATTCCGGCAGCCGGGACCTCGTTCGCTGGGAGCCCGACCATTGCCACATCGAAGTCCTCGTTGGCGATCATGTCATCGAGGCTGGTGTATGTCTTCGCGTCGGGATCTTCTGTAGCTACGGGTGCTAGACGCTCGGTCTCGGTGTCTTCGAAGTAGGCCACCACCTCGACATCATCCAGCCCTTTGAAGGTCTGGATGTAGCCTGGATGATCCGTTCCGATACTTCCCATGTGGCCGTGGCGGAGACCCACCATGGCGGCCCGCAAAGTCCTTTTTCCTGTCACAGTTGTCTATCTCCCTATCGGACTGCTGTCCTGGATATATATGTTTCTAGGATCCTGGCGTTTCCTACTACTGAGGGACTTCTACTAGCGCTGATCCGGCCTGGTGTGACTTCAGGAACCCTGTCATGACCTGCACGACGTGCCGCCCCTGACGGCCACTGCCGACGCTCTCGCCCTTGTTGCCGCCCTCGGCCAACGCGATCAATTCCTCGTAGGCAGCGACGTACCCCGTCGACTGGTAGTTGCTGACGATGCCCATGGGCTTGATTACGCGGCTGATCGTATCGCCCCCTTCGTCCTCGGCTTCTAGTTTCGCCCAGCCGTCGTTGAGCCCGATGCTGATCTTTCCCTTGGTTCCTGCGATCGTGACTAGGGACGTTCCCGACGCCTCTTTGGTGCAGTCGAAATAGGCCCTGGCCCCGTTGGCGAACTTGATGATGCCGCTCACAGCCGGCTCGCTCTCTGGCTTCTTCCCGCCGTCGCCCTTGTACTCGTCCCAGTCGTCGAATCCCTCTTCAAGCAATCCGATGGTATGGGTCGGCTCGGAGTCTGCGAAAAAAACCAACCCGTGTAGCATGTGGGTCCCGTTGCGGAACATCATCGCGCGGGGACCGCCCATGGACCCCACGATGCTCCTGACCGGGCCGATATCGCCGGCGCGGATCATGTCCCGTATCTTGTGGTATATCGGGTCCCAAGCTCGGGTGTGGCCGATGCTCAGCGGGACGCCATTGTCCTCGCACGCTTTGAGCATGCGATTCGCGTCTTCCATCGTCGTGGCAAGGGGCTTCTCGCACATGATCGCCTTCACACCGGCGTTCGCAGCATCCACGACCATATCAGCGTGGCGGTTGTCCCCTGTACCTACGGTGAGGATATCCAGGTCGGCTTCGGCAAGCATCTGCTTGTAGTCGGTATAGCGCTTGGCATTGGGCCAGGTTTCACCCCAGTTCTTACCGAAATCATCAAGCAGGTCTGGCATGATGTCGCAGTACCCGACCAGCTCCACGTTGTCCATCAGCGCGAGACATGCGGCATGGCCAATTATGATCTCCCGATCGAAGGGTGATCCTAACTTGCTCCCCTGCCATGCAGCGCGTGGGCCGGGTACATCTGGCACTCCGGACGTGATTCCTCTAAGCCCAATTATGCCAACCCGGTATTTTTTATCGGTCATTTTGCTCCCTCAACTGTCTATGATCTGTTCCGATTCGAGACCGGACTAAGATACTTGCCTCGTACGTGAGTGTCAATTGTAAACCGATTGACACGCGGCTACGGCGGCTGTACGGTTCTTGCCCAGGAAACGAGCCCATGGTGGGAAGAGGTGAGCAAAGAATGAACAACACTCCCGTTGAGATAGGCACCGACCGTCAGCTGTTCGTTGACGACTTCTGGATCGCCGAGTCCACCGGGGTGGAGCGACGCCTCCACTCACCGGTCCGTCGCGAGGCAGCGATCTCGTCCGAGTTCCCATGGGACTCCGGCATTACCGCGTACAACACCATCGTTTTTGATGGAGGGCGGTACCGCATGTGGTACCGGACCGATGATCAGTACTCTGGCAACGCGATGCGCCATGCGTACGCAGAGAGCACAGACGGTATTGTCTGGGAGAAGCCGACCGTTGGGCTAATTGAGTACAACGGGTCCAAGGAGAACAACCTGGTATTTGAGGGGCCCAGCGACTGCTTCGCTCCGTTTATCGATGACAATCCGGACGCGGCACAGGACGAGAGATATAAGGCAGTTGCCCGTGGACCGGACCGCCAGGTTCTTGAGGCGTACGTCTCGGAGGACGGGCTGAAGTGGCGCAAGCTACGCGAAGAGCCAATCCTGACCGACCCGCCGTTCGACCGGAAGCGGTGGTCCCTTTAAGGGTGGTGTGCGCTGGGTGCGGCGCTCGACCTCGAAGGATTTTCTGAACTGGACGCCGTTGGTTGACATCGATACGGGCGAGACGCCCTCTGAGCATTTCTACACAAACTCCTGTGTCCGCTACGATAGGGCGCCTGGAACGTACATCATGTTCCCGTCACGCTACGTCGTTGAGCGGACTCCGGATCCTGCGTGGGAGTATGGGGACGGGGTTAACGACATTTTGTTCATGTCCAGCCGTGATGGGCTACGGTTCGACCGCTCTTTCAAGGAGGCATTCGTTCGCCCGGCCCTCGATTCACGTAACTGGCACGAGCGCGGCATCTACATGGACGTGGGGATACTGCACACGTCGCCCACCGAGATGTCGATCTACGGCGTCGAGAACATGCGGTATCCATCCGTCAACATACGGCGCTACACCCTCCGTACGGATGGTTTCGTATCGGTGAACGCAGGTTTTGCGAGCGGCGAATTTACTACCAAACCACTGATCTTCGAGGGCGGTGAACTGGAACTGAACTACTCGACGTCGGCGGTTGGCTCGGTGCAGGTGGAGATCCAGGATGCGGAAGGTAATGCCCTGCCTGGGTACGGGCTTGGCGACTGCCCCGAGAAGTTCGGCGACGAGATTGATGGCGTGATCTCCTGGAAGGCTGGTCCGAGTGTTGGCGGCCTTGCTGGACGGGCAGTACAACTGCGGTTTGTGCTGAAGGACGCCGACCTGTACGCATTCAGGTTCCGGTAGGCGCGAACGGACGACGCATTGCGTCGCCCAAAGAAAAAATAAATAAGTGTTGTGTGAGGGACACCCTCACACTCACGGCAATGGGGCTGCACCCCTCTGCACACCCCCTCAAGACTAGGCAGGGCCACAGCGAACTAGCTGGCTACCAGTTAGGCGGCGCTGCCCCGCCCAAATTAGCGTGCGCAGCACCACCATCGAACAGGGCATGTCTAGCCCCGCCCAACTTAGCGTGCGCAGCACCTAGCTTTGCGCGCGTAGCACCTCTCGGAGACGGCGTGCTAGTTGTTCGGTGCGGGACTGGTTCAGGGTGAACGCCGAGATAACGAGGGTGTCCTCGTCCAGCTTTCCCTCGCCCGGGAAGACTCCCGGGTCGCCCCCACGTAGTTCTCTGCACACCTCGATGCCGGACTTGCCGATTGCCTGCGAATCCAGGACCAGGTGCATGGCAGGTGCTCCGGTGACGGGGTCCTCGAATATCCTTGGCTCGGCGGGGAGGCCGCTGAGGCCGTCGGCGAGGTATTCCAGGTGACCGCGCTGCCCTGAAAAGTCGGCGCCTATTTTGCCCTCAACGAAGAGGCGCAGCGCCGTCAGCACGCCCGCGACCTCCTCCTTGGCGACCTTGAACCCGCGCCCGATGCCGTGACGCGGCAGCCCCACAATCTCAGACTTATCTATGAAATCTTTCGGTGGCTCCCATACATCGAAGCGCTCGTCCTGGTCTAGGTGTTGCAGGGCCACGGACGCGATGTGCGCCTTGGAGCCGAGGAGCAGGCCAGTTGACTGGGGCCCGAGCATCGCCTTCCCTCCAGAGAATGCGATCAGGTCCGCTCCTGTGTCAACGAATGCGCGAAGGTTCGAAGCTGGCGGCAGTTCGCCGGCGGCATCCACGATGACGGGGAGGCCGTGGCGGTGGGCCACCTCGGCGACGTCCTTTAGCGGCGGCGTTGAGTTGCGGTCGGCGATGTATGCGATGGCGATGGTCTGTGAGGTTATCGCAGACTCGTATTCCCATATTTCAGTGCGCCTGACACCGCCTCCCGCCGCGGCCTCGTTCATCCCGATCTCCACGAGGCGTGCGCCAGCGAGTCGTATGGAGTGGTCGTAGCCGGTGCGTTGCTCCTTGGAGATGATCACCTCGTTGGGCATGCCCGTGGTGTCAGGGAGCCGGTCGATTTTGGCTGGGTCCAGGCCAGCCAGGACGGCCGCGGTGGCGAGGGTGAGGGCGGAGGACGCGCTGGCGGTGACGTAGCCCGCTTCGGATCCAGTCAATTCGCTAATCGTGCGGCTAGCGGCTGCCTGAAGCTCCATCATCGAGACGGACTGCAGAGCGGCCTCTGACATCGCTTCGACCACCTCGGGAGGCATTAGTGCGCCCCCAATTCGGGTCGATGCACCCGCGACATTTATTATCGCCCTGGCTCCAAGTCGTTCGTATATCCCCACGGCGGGACCTCCTGTTAACGGCGTATTACACGAAGGGTATCACGTGGTGAGTATCGCGCAAGGGCAGGTGAGAGGCGTAGGGACGAATCACTGTGTGTCCGTCTTTGGGCAAGTAAGCGACTCGGTTGACGGTCCCGTCTCCGCCTAGATGGCGGCTTCCAGGGCGGACTTGAACTCTGCCGGGGTCTGGTACCGGGCTGCAATGTCGGGCTCGATGGCCTTCAGCGCCACGGCGTCGAGGGCAACCGGCGAGCCGGGAGGGTATTCAGAGGGCATTTTTGGAGGGGTGTCGTAGTCGAGCCAGACATCGGGCCCTAACTCACTCTGCTTTGGCTGGTCCTCGACCTTCGCGTAGGGCAACTCGCCTCCGGTCAGGAGCTGGTAGAAGACTACGCCGAGGCCGAACACGTCGGTGGCGTACCCGACCTCCCGCCGGTAGGTCTGCTCAGGGGCCATGGACTCCGTCGTCCCTGCGTTATCCCGGAGCGGCTTTTCGGGAGAAAAGCGTTCCGCGACGCTGAAATCGATCAGCGTGGCGTGGTCTTCGTAATACATGACATTGGAGGATTTGACGTCGAGGTGCAGGAATCCTTCGGTGTGGATGTAGGTCAGCGCGTCGG
>CAUZNX010000057.1:0-7149 GCA_963580905.1 Dehalococcoidia bacterium
GTGCCTCAGACGGTTCGAAACTCGACTGCGCGGTCACAGCGAGACGATAGGTGAACGACTGGAGCGGGACCTTGAGGCATTACTGCCTCTGCCAGCCGTGCCCTACGATGCCAGCGACAAGCACGCGACCCGGGTCAGCTCTCTGTCACTGGTCAGATACCGCACCAACGACTACTCGGTGCCTGTGGCCTACGGCCATCGGGACGTGCTGCTCCGCGGATACGTGCACGAGGTTGTGATCAGCTGCGGGTCGCAGGTCATCGCCCGTCATCGGCGCTCCTACGAGCGAGATGACTTCGTCTTCAACCCTCTGCATTACCTGCCGCTCTTGGAGCAGAAGACAGGAGCATTGGACCAGGCGGCGCCACTGGTTGGATGGGAGTTGCCCGAGGAGTTCGCCGTACTGCGGCGGTTGCTGGAGTCTCGGATGGGCAAGCGAGGCAAGCGAGAGTTCGTGCAGGTGCTAAGACTTATGGAGAACTTCCCGAAACAAGAGGTCCACAACGCCGTACGAGACTCTCTCAGTCTGGGGGCGGTGAGCTTCGACGCTATCAAACACCTGGTGCTGTGCAGGATCGAGGGCCGGCCACCGAGGCTTGACATGGAGCTGTACCCCTATCTGCCCAAGGCCAACGTGACGATGACGTCGACTCGGGACTACATGACTCTCCTGGCGGGGAGTCGGTCATGAGCACCAAGTCCACGGTGTTGTTGGAGCACAATCTCAAGGAGCTCAAGCTCCCTACGTTCCTGAGAGAGTACGACAAGCTGGCCGGCCAGTGCGCCGCCGAGGGGACTGACCATCCGGACTACCTGCTGCTGTAGATGGTCAGCGAAAATGGGACACATCAGAGGGCTGGAGGACCCGAGAGACGGAGGGTGGTGCGAGCTCCTGAACAGAGGGTAGAGTTACCCGAGAAAGGAGCAGACGTTACCCAATCAACAGCAGGCAAACCAGAGGCCGCCGAGGAGCGGACCGAGCAGACCAGATCCTTTGTGCGCCGAGTCAGATCGGCTACTCGGCGTAAGTACACCCCCGAAGAGAAGATCCGCGTAGTCCTCGAAGGCTTTCGTCGCGAGGTCACCGTAAATGATCTGTGCCGGCGGGAGGGGATCAAGCCTCACTCCTACTACTCTTGGACCAAGGAGTTCATAGAGGCAGGCAAGGAGAGGCTTGCCCGTGACAGCGTGCGCGATGCCACCAGGCAGGAGATCCACGTCCTCAAACGCGAGAATGGCGAGCTGAAGCAGCTGGTTGCCGATCTGTCCCTTGAGGCCTATCGCCTCAAAAAAACGGCCATGCCGATGATGGAGGACGGCGCCGGTACCAGCGCATGAGCGGTGTGGACAAGGCGTCTATCCTCGCCACGGTGGCATCATCGCCCGTGCCCAAACGCCAGGTACTCAGGGAGCTGGGTGTTCCGAAGAGCACCTACTATCGGTGGCTCAAGCAGCCACAACTGGATGATCGGCCAGGAGGTAGTTCAACACCGTGGAACCGCCTCACCCCAAAGGAGCAGCGATCTGTCCTGGCTATTGCACGAGAGTTGCCTGAGCTGAGTTGCCGTCAACTGGCTGCCTGGATCACCGACAACCAGGGCTTCAGCGTCTCTGAGTCCACCATCTACCGCATCCTGCGTGAGGAAGGCTTGATCAAGTCGGCCGAGATGCAGATCAAGGCCGGCAAGGAGTTCCACCGCAAGACCACCGGTCCTCACCAGATGTGGGCCACCGATGCCTCTTACTTCAGAGTGGTCGGGTGGGGCTATTACTACATGGTCACGGTGATGGACGACTACTCTCGCTTCATACTGGCCCACAAGCTCCAGCGGGATATGACCTCCGACTCCTTCATCGAAGTCGTCCAAGAGGCAGTGGACGAGACTGGCATGACCGAGATCCCGGTGGAGAACAGGACCAGCTTGCTGAGCGACAACGGCCCGGGCTATGTCTCCCGCGCCTTCAATGACTACCTGCACCTGGTGGGAATCAGACACATCCTGGCAGCACCCTATCATCCTCAGACCAACGGCAAGCTGGAGCGCTATCACCAGAGTATCAAGCGGGACGTCAACCAGATCCCCTACGAGTTGCCGTCCGATCTAGAAGCGGCCATCGCAGCCTTTGTGACCTACTACAATTTCTCGCGCTATCACATGGCGCTGAGGAATGTCACTCCGGCGGACGTGCTCAACGGGAGGCGGGAGCAGATACTCCAACGCAGGAAGGAGGTTCAACTACGGACGATCGATAGGCGAAGACGCTACAACCGGACCGTCAGGAAGCTCAGCGCTGACTCTCCATGACAGCAATTCTCTCGGGTCCCGATTTGTCCCATTGTTGCTGATTGACAACACCAAGACTGAATACTTCAGCGTATTTCTAGCCCCTTGGACTCAGTTATTTCGGTGGTAGTTTTCATATTTTCTATCTGCTCAATGACGAACTTAGAGCGGCGAGCAACCGGCATTGCCGGTACGCTAACCAACTCATATCCCAGTTCCTGATATGTTTCTTTGAGAACTCCGTGGAGCATCAGCGCCTCCTCGGCATCCTCCCGACGCTCGGCATCATCTACATACTCGCCGTGAGGTTCGATCAGGAACACGCCATCGTAGCGATCGCGCGCGTGTTCGAGCATTATGCCAAACACGCTCAAGCGGTAGGCTCTGAGGTACGCGATCCCGTCGGGGATGCCGCGATCCATGAACACGACAGGGCCATCAGCGGCAAGCTCACGTTGCAACTGAAGCTCAAGCACATGGCGCTGGAACGCTGGCTGGTCGCGCCAGGGAAGAATATCGGAGTCGAGTTGAAGCTGCTCTTGAATGACGTCCCGAGCCGCCTCCCTGACAGTGGCAAAGCCCATCGATTCCAGGTGATCGAGCAGCGCCGTCTTTCCTACTCCAGGACCCCCCGTCAGGGCGAAACATCGACGGTCTGTTTTCGGCTGTTCAGTCAGCTGATCCACCGTCCTCTTTTCGGTCTTGTTAGAAGCAGGTCAAGCGCCACACTAGATACAGGCATGAACGCAAATTGTTCCGGAGTTATGGTAGGGCGCGCCTCCGCATCAGTCAAACAAACCACAATCTCGTGGGCCAGCCCATGCGTTGACACTACCTTCCCACCGTATATATACTCGCGTCCGGGCCGCGACCGAATTTGGATGGGCAGCCCCATTAGAGTGGCCTCCCCGGCGAGGCTCAGGAGCTACGATGGCGAAGCTCAAGTGGTACAAAGGCAATATACACACCCACACGACTGAGTCGGACGGCGACGACACGCCGGAGCGAGTCGTGGGGTGGTACCGCCGACACAACTACGATTTTCTGGTACTCAGCGACCACAATCACCTGACCCTGCTCGACTACGGATCAGGCCGTAGGAGGTTCAAGAGTCCGCTGATGGTGCCGGGCGAAGAGGTTTCCGCCAACATCAAGGGCGGCTCGGTTCCGATTCACATCAACGGCATTGGCATCTCCAGGGTCGTTGAGCCAATAGACGCCAACGATGTCGTGGCCACGATCCAGGCCAATGTGAATGCCATCATCCAGGCCGGTGGCATTGCCTCGATCAACCACCCCAATTTCCACTGGGCCTTCGACCATGAGGCGCTAATGCAGGTCACTGGCGCCAGCCTGTTGGAGGTGTACAACGGACACCCCAAAACGAACATCTACGGTGGGCCGGGGAAGCCTAGCAACGACGAGATTTGGGATGCCGTCCTGACGTCAGGCAGGCCCATATTCGGCGTTGCCACGGACGACTCACACAACTATCTCGACTGGTCTCCGACCAAGAGCAATCCGGGACGCGGCTGGGTCGTCGTCAGGGCCGAGGAATTATCAGTCGATGCGATCGTGGACGGACTGGCGACCGGCAGCTTCTACTCGTCAACAGGCATTGCCCTATCGGAGCTTGACGTGACGCCCAGCTCGATAGAGCTGCAAATCCAGGACGACGGCGAAACCGTCCACTGGACGACGTTCACTGGCAAGGGCGGCAGGACGCTCCTCGAGGTCGTGGGGCAGGATGCGCGGTACGAAATAAAGGGCGACGAGGGGTATGTCCGCGCAACGGTCAGGGCCTCCACGGGCGCGCGGGCCTGGACCCAGCCATTATTCCTGGGGGACTAAGTATCTATGACGAAAACGCGATGGTTCAAGGGCAATATTCACACCCACACCACTAAGTCGGATGGCGACGCCGACCCTCTAACTGTGGTGCGCTGGTACCGACAACACGACTACGACTTCCTGGTCCTGAGCGACCACAACCACCTGACCATCATCGACTATGCCGAAGGACAACGACGCTTCAAGAGGCCCCTGATGGTGCCCGGCGAGGAGCTTTCGATAAGGCTCGGTGACGGCACAATACCCGTGCACATCAACGGCATCGGCATCAACCGAATGGTCGAGCCGATCGACGCGGGCGATGTCGTCTCTACCCTTCAGGCCAACGTCGACGCGATACACCAGGCTGGCGGAATAGCCTCGATCAACCATCCGAACTACCAGTGGGCATTCGATCATGAATCCCTACGACAGGTCGTCGGTGCCAACCTCCTAGAGATCTTCAATGGCGTACACGTCTCCAACGTGGACGGTGCACCCGGACGACCAAGCTACGAGCAGATATGGGATGGGGTTCTGAGCGCTGGCAGGGCGATATTCGGGGTGGCAGCCGACGACTCGCATAACTACAGCGACTTCGGTCCAGAGCAGGCAAACCCCGGGCGAGGCTGGGTCGTGGTTCGCGCTGAGGTACTTACTTCAGAAGCCATTGTGGACGCCATGGCCGCTGGTGATTTCTACGCCTCGACAGGGGTTGCTCTATCCGAACTCGACATTAGCCCGGAGCAGGTCAGCCTCACCATCGAGCCTGATCAGTATTCGGAGTTCACTACCGTGTTCACTGGCCGCGACGGCAAGCTACTGCACGAGCAGACCGGCATGGACGCAAAGTACGACATCACCGGGTACGAAGGCTACGTGCGGGCCACGGTACGGGACACCAACGGTAAGAAGGCGTGGACCCAGCCCGTGTTTACGGCCAGCTAGAAGGCGTCGCGTAGGCGATACCTCGTATGTTTCTGACGGCAAGCCTCGTCAATCGGCCCTGCGTCCTGTTCACCCTCACCTCACGCCTCTCCCTCAAGGGAGAGGAGGAATACGCGCCACATGTCCACTGTAGTCGGCACAATCGTGATCACATTATTCGCGCTGGCAGCGCTAGGTCTTGCGTGTGGCGCTGACTCCGAGAGACCGATGCCCACTCCGACCCTTCCACCTGCAGCAACCGCGATTTCGGCGCCGGTGGGAGGACCCAATATGGAGGTTAGTGAGGACATCTTCGACTTCAAGTTCCGGTCAGTGACCATAGCCCGTGGCACTATCTTGCGATGGGTCAATCAGGACCCATTTCCCCATACCGTCACTTCTGGAACGCCAGAGGAGACCACCGACATCTGGGACAGCGGACAGCTCGCCACCGGCGAGGATTTTGCGCACACGTTCGGAGAAGTCGGGACGCACGAATTCTATTGCGCGATCCACCCGTACATGAAGGCGACCGTGACTGTAGCCGAATAGTGGGATTTGACCCCTATGTCAGATATCTAGCGGGTTATGTAGTTCGCGCCGTGGATGAATCTCCCTGTGACGCCCTCAGCAGCCAGTCCAACAGTGTCTCGACAGATGAGACCCCGTCGAGGGTGTAGTCCGCGGTACTGAGCAACACCTCCGGGGTGGACTCGTCTGCCACGACCGCGCTGATGCCTCGTAGTCTGTCGTGCTCCCGCATGTCTCGTAGCGTTTTCATGGCATCCAGGTCCGTCATGTCGTCGCCCAGAAATATCGCCGCGTCGAGGCGATGTTCCCCAACGAGCTCAAGCAGAGCGTCGCCCTTGTGGACGCCGTTTGGTATGCGGATTTCGAGCAGCATCTTGCCCCAGAACACCTGGAGCCCGTCTACCTCGTCGACTACAGATAGGGCCTCAGCCAGGGCAGACTTGACGCTAGCCGGATCGTCTGTGGCCCTGAAGTGGACGGCAGCGCTGTATTTCTTGTTTTCCCAGATAATTCCAGGCGTGTCCACGTGTCGCCTGAGCGCGCTCAATAGACCGACAATCCGATCCTCATACTCCGCCATGCCGGGAGCAACGACTAGGGAGCCGTCCTCGTATTTTTCGCCGCCGTGATTGCCGACGTATACAAGCTCGTCGATGCCAACCTTTACCCGAAGATCCGACACACCTCTGCCGGAGATCGCACACACCAGAGCCAGCTTGCCAGACAACCCACGCAAGGCGTTGGCTGCACGGGGAGAGACGACGGCATCATCGGGCGTCGGAGCCAGGTGGGAAATGGTGCCGTCGAAATCTACAAACAGCCCCACCCGCCCGGTGAGCAGCCCTGTTAATTCATCCAAATATTCAAGTAGGTCCAATTGTGAAACGCCTCCTAGCAGCGACAATGGTACAGGATAGTTGCACTGCCCATCCGCCTGCTTTATGTTTCCCAAGAACGGGGCGAACATCATCCAAAGCACCTGACCAGGAGTCACCGTCATGCAACGTGCAACTAAGGACCTGCTCTATTTCGAGACTGGGCCGGACAACGCTCCTACCCTGTACGTCGAGCCGGGCGAGGAGTTCGAGGTCGAGACCCAGATCAATCGCGGACCCTGGCTAGACGACCACCCGGATCGCGAGGCCCTGAAGATCAAGTTGCGTGGCGGCAACCCGACGAGCGGATGCATCTACGTCGAGGGAGCGAAGCCCGGTCAGATGCTTATCGTCCACAGCGGCGACATCGACGTGTACCCGATGGGGTCCACGTCGTTCAGCGGATCCAATGGCGCAATGCCGGGTTGGCTGGGAGGGACCGGCGTCGTGGTCCAGTCCAAGGTCGTGGAGATACGGGACGGGCTGATCCACTGGAGCGACACGCTCAAGATACCGGCAAAGCCAATGCTGGGGTTCGTGGGAACTGCGCCCGAGAACACTCGTTGGCACAACGGCTGGGCTGGCGAGTGGGGCGGCAATTTCGACGTGCCCGAGATTACGACGGGTGCATCGGTGCAACTGCCGGTTGCGGTCCCGGGCGCGCTGTTGCACATCGGGGACATGCACGCACGTCAGGGTGA
>CAUZNX010000058.1:0-7125 GCA_963580905.1 Dehalococcoidia bacterium
ACGGCAGGACTACAGGGATACCAGACTGGTGACTGTGTACTGCTCCTCGATGGCCTTTTTCTCACCGGTGAGGCAGGCGACGGTTTGTACCATTCCGCTCACGGCGACGGTCACGTCGTAGGCAGTAGGCTTGCCGCCGTCCTCGTCCGTTGCCTCGACTCTCACGCGCGCCTGCTTCTCTGAGGACTCCACGATACTCGTCGAAACTTGCCGGCCGGTCCATCCCCAGCCCTCTCGCATCAGCACTGCCCCCTCGGCGGCCTGCTCGAATGGGGTGTCCAGACGGACCAATCCTCGGTAGAGGGAGCTGACGTCAATTACGTTCCCTCGGCGGTATACCAATGCGTCGAGTTGCGAGATATCGGGGCGGACCCAGTTGCGGCCTTCGGGCAGGTCTACGATGTTTGGGGCCAGACGGTGTCCGCCTAGGTGACTGGCCCTCCAGACCCGCAGGCGTCCGTCCAGGGCGGGGCCGTATTCCTGGCGCAATAGCTGGTAGATGGGGATGCCGAAGGTAGCGCAGCAGGTGTCTCGGCTGCCGTGGGTGCAGACAAGGATGTCTCTGACGCCATCTGTTTCATCCCGGTACTCGTCGTACTTTTGGAGAGCGTGGGAGTTTTCGATAATTGCCGTCGCAAGATCGGCTGCTTGGTCGTTTGGGACGGCATAGTCAATCTTGCCAAAAGCGGCGGAGGGCTCTGGATCCCTGTAGAAAAGCATGACTCTGGTGTGTCCCGCTGCCGTGTACTCGAGGTCAGGTGTGACGCATTGGAGCCTTACGGGACGGCCCTCTGCTTCTGCTTTGGCCAGGGCGTCTGACACCTCGGTGGGGAAGTGGGCCGAGTCCGTGACCTCGTCCTTCCACGGTTTGGGGAATTCCAGGACGAGGCAGCTCTGCCAACTCGGGGCGGAGCCGGCGGGGTCTTCGCCGATCTCGCGCGAGTAAATGGAACAGAGCTGGCTCTTGCTGGGTCGCTGGGCCGTGGTGGACATTGGGGCTGCCTCCTGAGATTAGTGGGAGCGGTTTTGTGATTGTAGGCCTTGGCTGGTGGAGCGGCGCGGGGGAATCACCCTCACCTTAGTCCTCTCCCTCAAGGGAGAGGAGATTATTCTTGCCGGAGAGCGCGGAGTATTTCGCGACCGCGTTCATACGCGGGTGCTTCGAGGGGGTGTCGCGACCCGTGTTTGATGTGGGAGGGACGCCAGCCTACGACGTACTTTACCAGGAAGCGCCACCAGCTCATTTGTTGTTGCTGTACAACGTGGAAGCACTCGTGGCCCAGTAGAACGGTTCCCTTGTCCGATTCGAGGTCATCCGCGCTAGAGGTCAGGTGCACTGTGCCGTTGATGGTGACGGCGTACTGGCCGAACGTGCCGAATAGTCGCCCGGGGATAGAGCCCTGGACGACCGATACGCCATCGAGAAGATCGGCATCGTACCAGTGGCTTAGCTTCTGCTTGACCTCGGGGGATACTGTGATGGTCTTGGTCATGAATTGCTCCTCACGGCGCGTGATGGTTGAACCCAGCCTGTTGGGGTAGTATTTTAGAGCAAATTCCGACAAGGAGCTATACGAGTGCGAGTTTTAATCACAGGCGGGGCGACGCGGCTGGCTCGAGACCTGGCGAAGACGCTGTCGGTCAGGCACGATGTAGTGCTGACGGACAGGGGCGAGCTGCCGGCCGGCGACGGCTATGCGGTGGAGACTGCGACGCTCAGCCACACGGGCGCCACCAACGATCTGGTGCGTGGCATGGACGCTATCGTGCATGGTGCCGACACGGGGTTGGGCGAAAACGAGTCTGATCGTCTCGACCTGGCGATGCGGTGCACCTACAACCTGCTGTGGGCAGCCGCTGAAGAAGGCGTGGCCCGGGTGGTGCTCCTGAGCTCGCTGCAAGTGCTGGATGGCTACGACGAGGACATGACGGTTACCGAGACGTGGCGTCCGGTGCCGACGACAGACCTGGACGTGCTCTCGCCCCATCTGAGCGAGTCCGTGTGCCGGGAGTTCGGACGGGAGCGCAAGATGGGCATCATCTGCCTGAGGCTGGGCGATCTGGTCTGGGGTGATGAAAGCGAAGGGGTGCGGTCATCATCGGCTCTCTATTTCGACGACGCAGCCCAGGCTGTTGAACGGGCCATGGCAGCCCTGCGGTTGGCAGCGGGTCCGGACTGGAAGGTGCTGCACATCCAGTCGGCGGTTCCAGAGGCCCGGTACACAACGAACAACGCGATGAATTTCTTTGAATACTCTCCTGCAGAGAGGGGCTAGCATGAATGTCCTCATACTTGGAGCAAACGGGATGCTGGGTCCCTACGTCGTGTCTGCGCTGGAGGGCGAGCACAAGCTGCTGTTGACAGATGTCATGGACGAGATGGAGACGCCCCACGAGTATCGCCAGGTAGACGCGGGGGATCTGGATGGGGTTATATCTGTCGCAAAAGGTATGGATGCCATCATCAATTTGTCGGTACTGCGGCGTGATCGCAATATCGCATTCGATGTGAACGCCAGGGGTGCCTACAACGCGGCAAGGGCGGCTCTCGTGCATGGGATTCGTCGAGTGATCAACACTGGCCCCCACTTCACGATCACCGGCCCAGCCTACGAAGACCTGGACCATGGTATCGGGCCGGACGTGCCCCCACAGCCCGGGACGAACCTCTATGCGCTGACCAAGTCGCTTGGCCAGGACATCAGCCGAATTTTCACGCAGCACCACGACCTGTACGTGCTGACCCTGCTCTTCTACATGTTCCATGACGCCGATGATCGGTCGCGTGACGGGGGCGACCTGACGCCCTATGCGGTGACGTGGGAGGATGCTGCACAGGCCTTCTTGCCTGCCCTGAGCATCCCTTTGGAGAGCCTACCGTCTCGCTGCGAGGTTTTCTTCGTGTTCGCGGACCTGCCCCACGGCAAGTTCTCCAACGAGAAGGCCAAGCGGATCTTGGGCTGGCAACCCGAGAACAGGCTGGAGGCACTGTGGCGTAAGGCCGATCGCTAGCTTTCTTTGGCCCCCGGCGGGTGTGATTTTGGTGCCGCCGTACAAGCCGTACAAGGAGTTACGCATGCCAAAAATCCTGAAGATAGGTATTGTCGCGCTCGCCTCGGCGCTGCTAGTGGTGTTTGGCGTGGTTTTCGGCGGCGCATGGTATATCTCAGACATTCTCGAGACCGATGCCCTGGTGATCGATAGGAGCGAGGACGCTCTCGATCTGAGGGTCGTCGGCGTCTCCGATGGCCGCGTTACGTTGGCTGCCACATCCGAAACGGACCTGGATGGAAACTGGGTACGCGACGGTAACTGGGGGCTGGCGTGGGAGTCGGGCTACGCCCAGGTGGGTGAGGTTATCAGCGTGACGACCGAAGAGGTCGTGCGTGAGTTTATCCCGAGCGACGATATCCCGGAATCCGGCACACTGGCGAAAATCGAGGGCTTCGGGTATCCCTCGAACCCGCTGACAGCCCATGGCATGGCCTTTGAAGAGATCCAATATACGTCGCCCATCGGTGAACTGGACGCATGGCTGGTGGATGGGACGCGATCGACGTGGGCCATATTCGTCCACGGCAAGAGCTCGAACCGGCGGGAGGCTCTCAGAATGCTGCCCGCGGTCGCCGCAGAGGGTTTGCCGTTGCTTCTGATTACTTACCGCAACGATGAGGGCGTGCCCTCTAGTGAGGACGGCTACTACAATTATGGGACGTCGGAGTGGGAGGATTTGGAGGGTGCGACGGAGTATGCGCTGTCCCACGGAGCCGAAGACCTCGTACTGGTCGGATACAGCATGGGCGGCGCCATCGTGATCAGCTTTCTGTACGAGTCGTCGATCGCGGACCGGGTCAGCGGGGTGATCTTGGACGCGCCGATGATCGACTTCGGCGAGACGGTGGCCCTTGGGGCGAGTGAAAAGGGCATCACTGGCTCACTCGTTGGCCTGGCAAAATGGCTGGGTGGGATTCGCTTCGGCATGGATTGGGATGCGATGAACTATCAGACGCGTATTGACGAGCTTGACGCGCCAATCCTGCTGTTTCATGGCGACGCAGACAGGAAGGTGCCGGTGAGTTCGAGTGATGCGTTGGCGGAGGCCAGGTCGGATATCGTGACCTACGTTAGGGTTGCTGACAGCGAGCATGTGCGGGCCTGGAACTCAGACCCTGAGGCGTACGAGGGTGCGGTGCGCGGATTTCTAGTGGGTCTCGACGGTGGCTAGGGCAGCCATGTGGCGATCACGGAGGTGATTGAAAATGGTGTACAAACTCAATCCGTTAGAGGTGGTCCTAGACTTCGAGGACCGTGTCTACGAACTTGGTGACGCGATTAATCTGCAGGTTGCGCTGACGGTCAACGGCGACGCGAATGTTAGAGGTGGCCGCATCGATCTTGTGTGCGAGGAACATTACAGTCAGACAGGAACCACGTTTGTTCCGGACACATATGCTTCATCTACCGGTGCGGGGCAAGGGACCGCCGGTAGCACCCGTAACGTGGGGAAGGAACGCAAGGAGACCGTCGTGCACAGCACTGTCTCGTTCCTGGAGCTTGGCCGAATAGCGGACGGCACACCAAGTGTGCATACTGCCAGCCTGCAGGTCCAGCCTTCGCCTCCTCCGCATTTCGAGGAGTCGATCGTACTCCAGGCCGACGCTCAGAGTTCTTGGACGTTCTCGTGGTCGCTGGTTGCGACTGTCGATGTGGTGCATGGCCGCAATCCGAGTGTAGGGCGGGTTGTGAGGGTAAAGCTGCCAGAAGCTCCTGCGGGGGGGAGCGTCGATGCCAAGCCTCGAATGACTTCGTCGAAGCGAAAAACGGGGCCTTCAAGCGGCGAGTGAGGCACTTGCTATTCACCGCTACACCCACTCGACTCAAAAAAAGAAATATGTACTGTGAGGGACACCCTCACACACCCGACAAATGGGCTTCGCCCCTCTGCACGCCCCATTCTGGAGTCTGCGGCCCCACCAGATTTTCAACTTGTAGGCCAGTCCACAGCACCTACGCGAGCAGGCCCTTGACGTGTTCGATGGCCTCGGGTTGAGGGACTGAGTGGCGGTCATCCTCGGAGCGAGCTTTCACCTCGACGACGCCATCACGCAGGTTGCGTGCGCTGACGACGACGCGTACCGGAAGTCCCAGCAGGTCGGAGTCTTTGAATTTTACGCCTGGCGACTCAGCGCGGTCGTCGTAGAGTACGGTGAGCCCTGCTTGGAGAAGTGCGTCGTACATGTCGTCCGCCGCTTTCACGACGTCTTCTTTGTTTGTGTTGAGGGCGACCAGTGAGACCTGGTATGGAGCGATGGAGGCGGGCAACATCATGCCGTCTTCATCATGGTGCTGCTCGATTGCAGCCGCCAATAACCGTCCGACGCCAATGCCGTAGCTCCCCATGGTGATCGACTGCTGGCCACCCTTATCGTCGGTGAACACCGCTCCGAGGGGTTCGCTATATTTCGTCCCCAGCTTGAATACGTGGCCAATTTCAATGCCTTTGCGGATTGCGAGGTTGGAGTCGCAGTTGGGGCACTGGTATCCGTCCTGGGCGAGGGCGATGTCTGCTACGACGTCGGCCTTGAAGTCGCGAGGGTAATTGGCGTTGCGAAGGTGATAGTCCTCCTTGTTGGCGCCGACTACGAAGTTGGAGCCCATGCCAACCGAGTCGTCCGCGATAACCTTGATGCCGTCTAGGCCGACGGGCGAGGCTGAACCGGCTACGAGCCCGGCCTTACTAACCTCCTCAGGTGAGGCGAGCCTTAGCTCGGCGCCCCCAAGCTCGTTACGCAGCTTCGTCTCGTTGACCTCTAGGTCGCCGCGAATTGTTGCGATGACGACCTCTCCAGCCGCGTGGTAGAAGATGACCTTCAGGGTATTGGCGGCGGTGATGCCCAGGAGGTCGGTCAGCTCGTCTATCGTCTTGATTCCGGGTGTGTGCACGTCCTCCAGGGAATTGGGCGGGCCACCGTCCACTTTGGTCTTTGTAAAGGCGGCCTTCTCCGCGTTGGCGGCGTATCCACACGACTCACACATGACGATGTTGTCTTCGCCTGCGTCGGCCAGCAGGATGAACTCTTGGGAGTCCTTTCCACCGATGGTGCCGCTGTCGGCGTCGACGATGATGGCGTCGAGGCCGCACCGCGCGAATACTTTCTTGTAGGCCTGCACCATCGTCTGATAGCTGAGGTCGAGTCCCTCTTCGTCCGAGTCGAAGCTGTAGGCGTCCTTCATGTCGAACTCGCGGACTCTCAGGAGTCCACCGCGGGGCCTTGCCTCATCGCGAAACTTGGTCTGGATCTGGTAGAGGGTCACGGGGAGGTCGCGATAGCTGTGGATGTTGGCCTTGACCATCGTCGTGAGCATCTCTTCGTGGGTTGGCGCTAGGACCAGGTCCCTATCGCGGCGGTCCTGGAGGCGGAACATCTCGGGGCCGTACTCGTCGTAGCGGCTCGTTTGGTCCCAGAGGCTGCGGGGCTGCAGGACGGCCATGCGCAGCTCCTGTCCATCGGCGGCATCCATCTCCTCGCGGATGATCTGCTCGATTTTGCGAAGGGAGCGCCAGGCGAGGGGCAGGTAGCTGTAGACGCCTGCGGCGACCTGGTGAATCAGCCCGGCGCGCAGCATGAGTTTATGGCTGGCAAGGTCGGCCTCGGCGGGATCGTCGCGAAGGGTTCGGCCAAATAGCTTGGACTGGCGCATGTAGGTGGTTTCCTCGTTCTTAGTCTGGCAAAAAATTGGAGAATCGCTTCCGACTATTCGACTTTAGCGTTCCTAGAAGAAAGAAAACATATGTATATGTGAGGGACACCCTCACGCTCCCGGCAAAGGGGCTCCGCCCCTCTGCACACCCCGTCAAAAGACTTGAAGGACATGGTGAAATACGATCCTAGCCTCGCCGCACCCGGTGCGCGCAGCGCCGCCGTTTAGGGCGAGACCGTTGTTGTTGACTCTGCTTCGGCTATGGAGACCTCTTCCATTAGGGCCGAGAGCATGTCGGCTTCGTCGACTATGCGGGACTTGCGGCCGCGGCGGAAGATGATGGCGCGTCCGGCACCCGCAGCGATGCCCACATCGGCATCCTTGGCTTCGCCGGGGCCGTTGACCTCGCATCCCATGACGGCG
>CAUZNX010000059.1:0-7123 GCA_963580905.1 Dehalococcoidia bacterium
TGGACGAGCTATTCACGCTTAGGCGGCAAAAGGCTTTGGTTGAAGAGACGTCGAGCTACATGAATATCATCTCAGGACCGAGCCGGTCCGGCGACATCGATCAGACAATCGTGACAGGCGTCCATGGACCTCGCGAGGTCCACATGGTATTACTGGGCTAGCTGGCCCTATTAAGGGGAGTGCAGAGGGGCCGCGCCCCTTTACTTCTTGACTCTAAGGCTTCCTCACCACCTTGCCCGCGGCGTTTATGTGGTGCGTGTCCCTAGTCTTGGCGTCATTCTTGACGATCACCTCGTCGATTGCTGCTGATGCAAGCTCTGGGTCCAGGCGAAGAATCGTTCCGATGGCAACGAAGAGCACGTCGACGGCTTCGCTGGCAGTCCTCACCGGCCCCTCGCCCCGCAACGCCTGCTCAAGCTCCCGCACCTCCTCGTCCTGGATTGGAATGCGGTCCAGCATCTCGTCGTGGGATGCAGGACTTCCCTGGCCGAAGCGCTCATGGAAGCGCTGCACGCTCGTGGCAAGCGCGGCGATCTGTGCTGAGGTTTCGTTATTGCGTAGGTCAGCCAATGGTACTACTCCAGGGATTGCGTTCGAAGAATTGGATCAGCAAAGCATATCGGAACGTTAGGCGTGCCCAAAGACGGCCGCGCCAGCTCGCATCATACGTAGAGCCTGTTCGGTAGCGTCGGCGATGAGTTCCGAACAGCGGTCGGTGGCCTCGTCCAGGTCCATAGGCGCGCTGGTGATGGAAGTGACGGCGTCGATGCCGTGGTCGTGGACGTCAGTGTATCCCTTGCCTAGCGAGCCTGACACGCCGATGACCGCAATGCCTCGAGCCTTGGCCAGCCGGGCGACGCCGATAGGGGCCTTGTTGTAGACGGTTTGAAAGTCCATCCCGCCCTCGCCTGTAATGACCAGGTCCGCCCCATTCAGCTTGTCATCGAACCGGAGAGTGTCCAGGACGATGTCTATCCCTGGACGGAGCTGTCCGCCCAGGAATGCCATTATGCCTCCGCCAAGGCCTCCCGCGGCCCCGGAGCCGGGTACGTCTCGGACATCGGCGCTCAGGTCACGAGAGACTATGTCGGCGAAATTCCCGAGTGCTGCGTCGAGTTGAGCAACCTGGGCAGGCGTCGCGCCTTTCTGGGGGCCGTAGACGACGGAAGCGCCCTCCGGCCCCGTGAGGGGATTGCTGACGTCGCATGCCACCATGAATTCGGCGTCGGCGGCCCTGGGGTCGAGCCCCGTCATGTCGATGTGATCGAGCCCTGCCAGGGCAGCGCCGCCTGCTTCTAGGTCACGGCTTGCCGTGTCAAGAAGCAGCACTCCCAGGGCCTGAGCCATACCCGCGCCTGCGTCGTTGGTCGCAGAGCCGCCGATACCGAGGATGAAGCGGCGAAATCCTTCGTTGAGAGCCTCTCGAATGACCTCGCCGAGCCCGGCTGTCGTGGCTGTGAGTGGGTTGCGGCGATCGTCGGGTACCAGGGTTAGCCCTGAGGTTCGCGCCATCTCTATGACGGCGGTCTTCCCGTCTCCCATCGCACCCCACTGAGCCTCGGTCGGGTCCCCGAGAGGACCTGTTACTGTTGCCGTGCGCGTCGTGCCGCCGGAGGTCTCGACCAGCGTTTCCAGGGTCCCGTCGCCTCCGTCGGCCACTGGAACGAGCACCGTTTCGGCGTCCGGAACGACGCGTAGCACACCCTCGCGCATCGCGCGGGCCGCTTCAGGTGCGTAGATGCTTCCCTTGTAAGAGTCCGGTGCTATTACGATCTTCACGGTGAGGTCCTGTCATTTTGGTGTTGTTGGTTGAGGGCGTGGCGATTATATATCATCTAGGTGGCCGCTCCCCGGAGCCCTCTGATAAAATCGGCGCTGCGCGCGCTAAGTGGTGTGGGGAGCGTAATGCCGATGAGCCGGCAGGTGGACTCGCAGGCCGGTGTCATTCAGGTCCATGGTTCGATCTTGCGTGGGTGTGCAGAGGGGCATATCCCCTTGCCGGGAGCGTGAGGGTGCCCCCCACAAATCCTTCTATTCTTTTACTCTTTACCAGGCCTGGGTAAGGCCAATCATTCCCGTTCTTGATGGAGGCTATCAACACAATGACGGTGATGACCACGGAGCAGATGAAGGCGGCGGCCTGCGCCGAGATTGATCGCAGGGGAGATGAGGCGGTCAGGGTCGCTCGCACTGTGCTGGACTCACCAGAACCGGGATTTCGTGAGCATAAGACGGCAAAGGTTGTGGCGGACGCCCTCCGAGGTCTCGATGTGCCCATCGAGGAGGGGATCGCACTTACGGGCATGAAGGGAATGCTCCGGGGCGGATCGTCTGGGCCTACAGTGGCGGTAATGGGCGAACTAGACTCACTGATCGTGCCGCACCACCCGCACGCCGATCCTGAGACCGGGGCGGCCCACGCGTGCGGCCATCACTGTCAGCTCGGGTCGATGCTCGCGGTCGCCATCGGACTGCAGGCCGCGGGGGTGCTGGAGGGCCTGTCGGGGCGTGTGGCGCTAATTGCCGTGCCAGCCGAGGAGTACATAGAGATCGAGTACCGCGAGGGTCTGCGTCGCTCAGGCCAGATCGAATTCCTGGGTGGCAAGCCTGAGCTGGTCCGGCTCGGCCAGTTGGACGACGTGGATATGGCAATGATGACCCACACCATCCCTGGCCCGGACGGCGCGAGCTTCGCAGTGGGCGGCACGAACAATGGGCTCCTGGCGAAGCTGATCCGGTTCGAGGGCACAGCAGCCCACGCCGGGTCGTCGCCGTACCAGGGGGTCAATGCCCTCAACGCTGCGATGATCGCCATGTCAGCGATCCACGCACAGCGCGAGACCTACCGGGACGAGGACACAATCCGCGTCCACCCGATAATCACACGGGGGGGCTCGGCAGTCAGTTCGGTGCCCTCGGACGTGCGGATGGAGACCTTCGTGCGGGGTAGGAGCATTGAGGCCTTCACTGCGGCTAGCGCGAAGGTGGATCGTGCCCTGAGAGCGGGTGCCATGGCCGTCGGTGGGAGCGTCACGATCACGACGTTACCCGGCTACCTGCCGATTCGTAACGAGCCGACGATGGAGGGACTCCACAGAGCCAACGCAGAGTCTCTGGTCGGCGCGGAGCGCGTAACCGGCCTCGGGCACCGCACCGGTTCGACCGACATG
This sequence comes from Dehalococcoidia bacterium, assembly GCA_963580905.1. GTDB lineage: Bacteria > Chloroflexota > Dehalococcoidia > Lucifugimonadales > CAJWER01 > CAJWER01. Next base: position 3,171 of record CAUZNX010000059.1, read on the forward strand.
GGCGACCTCTCCCAGATCATGCCGGTGATCCATCCTTACGTGGTCGCTGCCTCCGGCAATGCCCATGGCGACGACTACCTCATTGGTGACTATGGGCTGGCTGTGCTGACTGCGGCCAAGGCGATGGCCATGACCGTGATTGACCTGCTATCGGATGGCGCTCAAAAGGCGTTGGAGATCAAGCGAGAATTTAGGGCACCGATGAAGTCCGCCGCGTACCTGAAGCTGATGCGTGGCATGCTGAAGGAGGAGACGTACCGTGAATAGGGAGACTTGGACGGCCCTTCGACAGGCTCAGGGTGAGCGGTATTCTTTGGGATGGTCCCTTTTCGCTCACGGTGAGTCGCCCATTTTCCGCTCATGGTGAGCCGGCCGTTTCGCTCATGGTGAGCCTGTCGAACCATATCTAGGGAACATGACATGGCAGATATTGCACAGTTAAAGGCGTTTGTACAGGCTGCTATCGACCGCCGCAGAGACTGGATTGTGTCGGTGGCCAAGACGGTTGCGAGTAATCCTGAACTCGGGTTCAGGGAGGTTGCGACCGCGTCCTTGGTGAGCGAGAAACTCTCTGAGCTAGGTATATCTCATGAGAAGGGCATCGCGCTCACGGGCCTGAAGGGGTATCTGGACGGCGGGAGCGAGGGCCCAACGGTAGGGATCATTGGGGAGTTGGACTCGCTCCGGGTTCCCGGCCATCCTGACGCCGATCCGGATAGTGGTGCGGCCCACGCCTGTGGACACCATTGCCAACTAGGCATGCTGCTGGGGGTCGCTACCGCGTTGTCCCAGCCCGAGGTGCTTGGGGCATTGTCGGGCCGGGTTGCCCTGATGGGGCTGCCTGCCGAGGAGTTCACCGACGTTGAGTATCGCTGGCGGCTCCACCAGGAGGGTCGGCTCGGTCTGATGGGGGGCAAACAGGAGTTCATACGCCTTGGGGCCTTTGACGATGTGGACATGGCGATGATGGTCCACACGGCGTCCAGCCCCTACAAGACGAAGTTCTCGGCAGGGGGTACGAGCAACGGCCACCTGGTTAAGCACGTTACCTTCCTCGGCAAGGCGGCGCACGCCGGTGGCTCTCCCCACAGGGGAATCAACGCGCTGCAGGCTGCGCTCATCGCGCTGATCGCTCTCAACGCTCAGCGGGAGACCTTTCGGGATTGGGACACAATTCGCCTGCACGGCATTATCACGGAGGGGGGAGCCGCTGCCAACGCGACTCCAGCCCTAGTGAGGTACGAGGGACGCGTTCGTGGCGCGTCGCTGGCGGCGATCGACGACGCGAACCGAAAGATGGACCGGTCGCTGCGTGCCGGTGCTCTGGCCCTCGGGGCAACGGTCAACATAGTCACGATTCCGGGCTATTTGTCTATGAAACACGATGAAGGGCTCATGGGTGTGTTCCGGCAGAACGCGGAGGCTCTCGTTGGTCGCGACGCCTTTGTGGTCCATCTGGAGGATCGGGTCAAGGGCGGCTCGACCGACATGGGTGATCTAAGCCAGATCATGCCTGCCATCCATCCCTACACGGGTGGCGCGTCAGGGATGGGGCACGGCGTGGACTACACCATCGTCGACTACGAACAGGCGGTGATCAGGCCTGCAAAGGCTATGGCTATGGCAGTGATTGACCTGCTGGCGGACGGTGCCGTACAGGGTCGAGAGGTGCTATCCAAGAGCAACCCGCCGATGACCAAGGACCAGTATTTGAGCCTTCAAAATAGCCGCCTTACCGAGGAGTCTTATGTAGGGGAGTAGGGGCCTGGCCAGATCGATGGCGTCTGGCGCCCAACTTGCTGCATGCTGTGTGGCTTTGACCAAAATTCCTGTAAAAGTGTCCCAGGGTGTTCCATTGTGCACCGCCGCGTAGTTGAGAGGGTGGGGCATGTGGGACGGATTGGGCTCTTTTGGGTCACTTTTGGGACTTGAATGGTACAGCTATGGAACTCCCTGGGACATCAGTCAGGCGCGGCCAACTGAGTATGCGTTTGTCTTTGTAGGCTCAGAACCCAGGCAGCGAAAAGGGGTAGACCCTTCGTGCGGAGTCGGTCCCTAAAAGTCAATAATAGCACAATAGTTCGATATAATCGACGATTAAGATGCGATTGTGCGTGCATACAACAAGTATGCAAAAAGATGGCAGCGTATTTTTCCCAGGGTGAGTAAACCGGGAGGAGGATACGTTCCCGGTCCAAGACTAAGACTCGATAGGGCGTGTGGCCGCTTGCCCCTAATGACGGATCAGCATCTCAATTTGCAGAGCATCGGCTTTGATGGAGGAGTCTTGTGGGGAGCACTACAGACTTGACCCAGGAGTTGAGAATGGCTAAAGTGTATATACGTGTATATACACTTTGTGCCGGATGAACGACGAGGAATTCCTCCGGTCTATTGATGAATACCTGACTTCGCCCGCAGACGCGAACCCGTCGATGGGTGGAGTTGAGATCGTTTGGGAACGTGGCGATTTGCGGTTTGGCGCGCGACACATTTGGGACAAACACGGGATTACGGAGCAAGAAGTCGAGCAGGTCATCTTGGAAATCCCGCCGTATGTCGAGGCCAGGCGTCACCGCGACGTTCCGGATCGAACCATATTTTGGGGCGCTACTCGCGGGGATCGCTGGATAATAGTCGTATGCGAAGATTTGCAGCAAGGCGATACCAGGCAAGTTCGGCCAATTACCGCGTTTGAGCCGGAAGATGGAATTGATTATTGGGAGAGGAACAGATGAGTAGAGAAGATCGCCGACCAGACTCTGCAGAGGATCTTGCACGGGAGGCCGCGGACTGGGACCTTCGTCGGACGGTGCCTGACGAGTGGCAGGACGCACCGGAGGCGATACCGCGAGTAGGGTTGTCCAAGGCGATTAGCATCAGGATCCCGGCCCAGATGCTCTCCATACTCAAGGCCTTTGCGCGGCGAGAGGGTATCGGATATCAGGTGCTCATGAAGCGCTGGTTGGACGATCGGATACGTGAAGAGCGCGAGATGCTGTCCACTAGTGAGACGACCACTGCCGCTCTCAAGGTCGCGGAACCGACTTCGCCGCCGTACGGCTCTGCGAAAGGCGCGCGAACAGGTCAAACACGATGACCCCAAGACGACATATCGGTACTGCGTAGTGATGCGTCGTAGTGAGGTCTCGCTAAACCTACCCTACCCCAGCCAGTCGCCTAGTTCGTTGCGGTTGTGGTTGAGCCAGGCGACGTTGAGGCGGATTACTTCTAGGGCTTGTTTGATTGCTCGGTCGGCTGCTGGTGTTGGGTGGGCTGCGAAGAATTCTTCGACGTCTGCCAGTTTCTCTTCGGTGTTGAAGCGGGACACTACCGGTATGAGATTCGACAGGGCGAATAGCCCGTCTGCGTAGCGGTCCACGAATGTGTCCCAGTTCTCCTTCACGAACTCCCATGCCTGGTCTCTGCCAGTGCGGTTGCTGCCGACCCCGCGTACCACCAGTATCGTGTCGTGTTTCCGCACGTCGTCCGATAGGGACCGCTCCAGCGTCTCGCCGAGCAGCTCCGGCTGGTCGAAGTTGCCCAGGGCGACGAGCAGCCGCACCTTCTCCTCCTCCAGCGTGCCGGTCTTGTGCAGGTCCCACAACGCGTCGTAGGTGTCGCGGTCACCACGCTGGGCGGTCAGGTTCAATATCACGCCCCGCAGGTCCGGGTTGACCGCCTCCGGATCGTTCAGGTACTCGCCGAACCGTGAGCCCGCCTCGGTCAGCGTTTCGTCGTCCTGGTACTTGCCGAGCTGCGCGAGGACGGTTGACCGCAGCAGCGTGTCGAGGTGTCCCTCGTCCGGTTGCGGCTCCCAGCCGACGCGGGCGCCGATGGGCTGGAATATGCCACGGGCCAGATCGCGAAACTTGCCGTAGTAGGGCTCGTCGGATAGCAAGGAGTTGAGCCCGCCCAGGTTGGCGGATATGTCTTCCCATACCGACGGGTTG
>CAUZNX010000060.1:0-6996 GCA_963580905.1 Dehalococcoidia bacterium
GTAGATATCGAGGGCCTCTCGCACCGACGCGTCGGACGTGTGGGTGATGTCCAATATGATGCCCAGATCGTCCATCAACTCCAGCAGCTTCTTGGCCGGCGGAAACAGTCCGCCTTCGGTACCGGTGCCCGTCCCATGTGAGTAGTTGCTCGCGCCGTAGTGAGACATGCTCACGACGCGCAGCCCATTCAACCACCACTCCCCGGCCTGCTCGGGCCAGGAGATAGGATCGGCGCCTTCCATGCCAATGATCACGCCCACAGGGAGACCTGTGTGATCGTCAGTGGCCTCCCACTCCGCCATGTGATCGCGGAATATCTTGCTGGTGGACAGGATGCGCAGCTCACCGCGGGCCTCGAGAATTCGGTAATACGCCAGATGCGCATGTGCCATCGAGTAGGCAATGTCCGCAGTCCGGTAGCCCCAGATAATGTTGTCCGGCTTCCGGATGCGCCCCACGACCTTAACGAGCGCGCCCGCGACATGTCCCTTGCGCATCTCGGGGATGGTCGCCATCGTCTGATCGTCAGGCCATCCCTGATGGGTGGTCTGGCCGGCCGAAGCCGACCTAACATCGTCGATGGACTGAGTCAGGTCCCTGTCCAGGTCCACCGCTCCATACGACATCGGATAGTCGCCATCAAATATCAGCATCTTTTCTCCTGTCGGCGTACCCGCCACGATGAAATCGATTGATTGTCATGCTGAGGAGGCCCCCGACGAAGTATCTGGGGCGGGGGCCATGCATTTGGTTAACCAACTAGGTACAAAAGCCTATGAGAGCGGCCATGCGTTGGTCTGTGAAGGCTCGTCACTCCACTCCCCTTCCAACGGGTACCCGGCCTCCTCCCAATCGGCGATGCCCCCGGCGTAGCGACGAACGTTCCCGTACCCAGCCTTCTCCAGCGCCATCAGGGCATATCTGCTAGCCGCACAGGTTTCGTGAGAGCAGTAAACGACAATCTCGTCGCCAACGTCCAGGATGTCAGTAGCGGAGTCCGGAGTATCCACACTGAGAGAGCCAGGGATGTGCTTGGCTCGGAATGCCCACTCGCCCAGCGTCATCACCAGTTTGAAATCGTCCTTCCGATCCAGTTTCTCTTTCAACTCCGCCCGGGTAATTAGACTCATGATGCACTCCCCTGTGTCATAGACAATTCGCAGCGACGTGGAATCGCCTCCCATATAACGCCATTTCCATTGCGCCGTCTAGGGAGTTGCGAGGGTGTCACCACGATTGAGGCGAGCTGCGGAGCAATCAATGCTCCCTCAAAAGGCTTCCGTACCCCACAACGGGCTCGGTAATTCCGGCCAGGCGTATCGACTTCCATATACTGGCCTGCGCGCTGGAAACCACCGGCTTTCCAGTCCGCGATTCCAGCTCATCGAGTATCTCCACCGACCTCACATTGCCGCAGCTCAGGAAAATACCGTCCACTGCCGATACGTCGAACTCCGAAGCAATCCGCAGCGACTCCTCCGGAAGCACCGAGCCGCGATCCAGGTTCTCGTAGATGTCCCTGAACCGGAACTCCGGACAGGCAATTCCATGGCTTTCCAGGAACGCGACCTCTCTGCCGGTCGTCTCCTCGTCGTAGGGGGTGAGCATCGCCACGCGCTTCATGCCCTGCGCGGCCATCGCATCGACGACAGCCTCGCTCGTTGTCGTGACCTTGGCCCCTGGAATGATCCGTCCAAGCGTTCGCTTGATCTCATCGTCGCCGTCCCGGCCATCCATGAAGCTGCCTGTAGTGCACATGTAAAGGGCCACATCGGGCGCGGTCGTGGCAAGCTGACGAGCCGCCAACTCAATGCCCTCGTTCATCCCCTCGATCCCGCCCAGCGCCGTGTCTTCGATGAGCAAGCGCGCAGGAATGCCGATCACGTCCCCAAGACCAGCGGTGAGTTTTACAAACTCAGGCTCGAATATAAGACACGACGATGGCAGCATGAAAGCTATCTTCGCCCGAGAGCCGTACATCCACTCACCTCCCTACCTACGACCTAAAGACCCCCGCATGTGGTTTCCGCTCATGGTGAGCCTGTCGAACCACCGGTGCGGGGGCCCCTGCTAGCCGCCAGCCCTCAAAGCCGCGGTCGCCTTTTCGTCCACCGACTGGTCCACGGAGCTTATGGCGACTCCATATATGTCTCGTGCCCTCTCCACCGATACCAATTCCGCGACGACGTCACGCCGCACCGACTCAGGGTCGCGCTCCTTGGGATCGCCCCAGCCGCCGCCGCCTGGGGTCTCGGTGTAAATGGTGTGGTCCTGCATCACACTAGTCGTGACCTTGGAGGGTAGCCTTTCGATGCTGCCGTCAGGTGCCGCTACGTCGCACTTCGACGGGGAGGCCTCCAATCCTCCGAATAGCCCCCAAGGAGCCACCGTCGCACGGTCGGAGCTTAGCGTCAGCCGCACCTCGTCGCCGACCACCTTGAGCACCCTGGTGATCCCGACGCCGCCTCGGTAGCGTCCGGGGCCCTCAGAGTCCGGCAGCAGACCGTAGCGCTCTATGATCAGCGGGTACGCCACCTCGATCGACTCGACCGGCGCATTTCGGGTGTTCGTCATGTGATTCTGGATGGCGTCCATGCCGTCCAGGTCGTGCATGGCCCCCTGCCCTCCTGCATATGTCTCGATGTAGTTGTACAGAACACCGGTGCGAGGGTCCTTGCCACCGATGTTCAGCAGGTTCATCGTGCCCGAAGAAGCCGCGGCGACCCTCTCGGGTATCGCCTCCGACAACGCCCCCAGCAGCACATCGGTGATGCGCTGCGTCGTGATGATGTTGGCATTGCACACCGCCTGCGGATACACCGCCGACAGCACACTGCCCTCCCGGACAATGATGTCGAAGGGCTCATAGGCCCCTGCATTCGGAGGCAACTCAGGATCGAGCACCGCCTTGAAGACGTAATACACGCACGCGGCCACCGAGGGCCAGCGACAGTTGATTGGTCCGCGCGCTACATCGTCCGTGGCTGAAAAGTCGGTTGTGATAGAGTCGCCCTTGGCCTCGATGGTCACACGAATTGTGTACGGCGTATCGGTGATGCCGTCCCCCTCGATCACATCCTCGTAGCTGTATTTGCCCAGCGGAATCTTGCCCATAGCGGCCCGCATGCGCCTCTCCGAATAGGCAATCATCTCGCTCAAATACGTCTCGACGGTCTCCAACTCATACTTGTCCACCAACTCGTTCAGGCGTCTCGCGCCGGTGACGTTCGCTGCATACTGGGCCATCAGGTCACCGCGAACCTCCACCGGAGGCCTCACGTTCTGTGAGATCAGTGACCATAGATCTGGGTCCAGCTCACCACCCCGAAATAGCCGGATGGGCGGTATCTGAAGCCCTTCCTGGAAGATCTCCTGAACCCCAAAAGGCATGGAACCCGGCGCAAACCCGCCCATGTCGACGTGGTGCGCCTGGTTCGCCGCGATGGCGAACATCTTACCCTCGTGGAATATGGGAGCGATCAGGCAGAGGTCGTTCAGGTGTCCCGGTCCCGCGGGGTACGGCATGTTCATCGCGATGGCGTCCCCCGGGCCGAGCGTGTCGAAGTCGTACGCGTCCATCGCTGAACGCACCGCCGATTGCATGGTCCCAAGGTGGAGCGGTGTGCCGACCTCGGCCTGAGCCACCACAACAACGTCGCCGGTGGCCGTGTAGAGGGCGCATGACGTATCGCGCCGGTCCTTGATGTTCGTAGAGTAGCTCGCCCTCACCAGGGCAGCGACCATCTCATCCGAAATGGAGTAGAAGGAGTTACGCATCACCTCAAGCGTGATCGGATCGATTCGTGCTTTGTTCACTTTTGCTCCCTCTCCAACAACAGGTTTCCGTACGCATCGACTCTGGCCGTCTGGTCGGGCCACACCACCGTGGTGGAATCGAGCTGCTCGATGATTGCAGGGCCCGAGATCGTATCACCCGATGACAGCTTAGTGCGATCGTAGATCGGTGTCTCGAACGCCTCGTTTTTGAAGTAGACGGTGCGCCTGGCCTTTATGGCCTCAGGTGGGTCTTGAGCCCCGTCGAGAGCGGCCGCCTCCAGCTTCGGCTGCGGCATCGGGGCGATGGCGGTCAAGCGCAGGTTCACGATCTCCATTTGGCTATCTCTTTGATCGTACCCGTAGAGCCGCCGGTGGGACTCATGAAAGCGCTCGTATATCCCCTCCAGCTCATCTGCGGTGATCTCGCCGGCGCCAACGAGGACCTCTAGCTCGAAGCCCTGGCCTAGGTAGCGAACGTCCGCCATTCGCATGAGAGTGACACTCTCGGGGCCAAGGCCCTCCTTGCCCATCTGCTCCAGTGCCTCGGCCTCCATCTCCTCGTATCGCGACGCCAGCTCTGCCGGCTCAACGTTCTCCGAAGAGCGCAGGACGGTCCTGACGAAGTCGTCGCGCAGGTCAGACATCAGCAGGCCCAGCGCCGATGTAACTCCTGGCGCAATTGGAACCAGCACTCGTGGGATATCCATCTCCGCAGCCAATTCGGACGCGTGGACTGGACCTGCCCCTCCGAACGTAACGAGGGCGAATTCGCGAGGGTCGTAGCCCTTGGCCACCGACACCACACGGATGCCCTTGATCATGCCCGCATTCACAACGCGAATAATGCCGTCTGCCGCCTCCTCAATGGTCATTCCCAGGGGTACCGCCAGCCGTTCGGATATCACCGCTCTGGCTCGATCAACATCCAGTTTGAGCTTGCCGCCCAGGAAACCTTCGGGGCTGAGCCTCCCCAGCACGACGTTGGCGTCCGTTACCGTTGGCTCGGTTCCGCCACGACCGTAACACGCAGGTCCAGGCTCCGCGCCGGCACTCTGGGGCCCTACGCGCATTGCGCCGCCTGGGTCCACCCAGGCAATACTGCCGCCACCCGCGCCAAGTGTGTGTATGTCCACCATCGGTACCTTCACAGGTAGCCGCTCGATCTCGCTGTCCTGCGTCCTACGGATCTCTCCCTGGTAGCACAGGCTGATGTCGAAACTCGTACCACCCATGTCGACGGAGATGCTGTTTCCCTCGCCTGCCTGATTGGCCAGCGCGACGGAGCCGATGACCCCGGCCGCAGGCCCGGAGAGGATCGTGTGCACTGGCCTCTCGACCGCCGCGTCGGCGCCCATCGTGCCGCCGTTGGACTGCATGATGTGTAGCCCAGAGCCCAGGCCTACCCGCGCCGTGCTCCGCTGCAATTCCCGCAGATAGCGCTCCATAACCGGCGCCACATAGGCGTTGATAGTGGTCGTGCTCATCCGCTCATACTCTTTGAATTCGGGCACAATGTCATATGAGAGCGACACCTGCAATTCCGGCATCGCCGCCCTCAGTGCCTTCCCGATCGCCTGCTCGTGAACAGGGTGCGCGTAGGAGTGCATCAGGCACACAGCCACCGAGTCGACCTTCGCCGCCCTGAGCTGCGAGATCAGAGCTTCTACCGCCGCGTCTGCCAGCGGTGTTAGAACCTCGCCGGTGTACAGCACCCGTTCCTCGACCTCCAGCCGCAGCTGACGTGGGACCAGCGGTTCCGGCTTCTGCTGTCTAAAGTCATACAGGTGAGGCCGGTCCTGGCGACCAATCTGCAGCACATCACGGAACCCCTTCGTCACCACAAGCGCCGTCTTCGCACCCTTGCGCTCCAGTAGCGTGTTCGTCGCAACAGTAGTGCCGTGGATGAAAAAATTGATCGCTTCCGGTGAAATATCCAGGCGGTCCACCAACTCCTTGATACCGTTGGCCACCCCTGTGGCCTGGTTTTCCGGCGTCGAAGGTGTCTTGGCGAACTCCAGCCGATTGGTCTCGACATCGTGCAGCACCAGGTCGGTAAAGGTGCCCCCGACATCGACTCCTAGGCGGTACGTCATGTTGTGCTCCCCTCTAGTTCTTTCTCTCGCAACAGCGGCATTAGCCGACTCTCAACGAATACATAAAGCTCTCGCATCGCAGAATTCAATGTCTCTGAGTCACGGTCCACGCAGGCCTGGTAGATTCGCCTGTAGTGTTCCAAACGCGACGGCACAGGCTCACGCATCTCCGAAAAAGACCGGCGGTACTGCTCCGACTGCGCCCACAGCGACGACAGTATCCGCAGCAGATGGTCCCGCCCACTAGCCTCAAAAATGATGAAGAAAAACTCACGAACCAACCGTAGTCGACGCGGGATGTCCTCCTCCACCTCAGCCGCTTCCAAGCCCTCCAACGCACGTCGCAGTCGAGTCAGAGGGACCTTGCTGAAATCCTCGGAGACCCATTGGCACGCCAAAATCTCCAGCTCTTCCCGAATGCGATAGATCTCCTCGTACTCGGACACGGATAGAGTGGCGACCACCGCGCCTTTACGCGGATAGAACACCACGAGACCCTCGGCCTGCAGCTGCCTCAGCGCCTCTCGCACAGGCATCGTGCTCACACCGAGCGACGTCGCGAGATCATCCTGCCGCAACCGCTCTCCCGGCGCAAATTGCCCACCCAGGATCATCTCCCGTATGCGGTCAGTAGCAGCGTCATGGACGCTTCCATACACGATTTCCGGCTTCTTCGACATACGCATACCCTGCACTTTGGCCCGCTCCCAACTACCCTTCTATCCTTCTCTGCACAACCCCACAAATTCGATATTAGATCGTATTTCGCGCCAGAGTACCAGCCCAAGCACGCCCCGTCAATTTCCACTGCACACAGGATTTCGTGAAGGGGCATTGAGATGCAATCGCCGGAAGCCCACGGTTCGTTCCTGAAGCATGCAGCGTCCCTCTCGGCCGGGGTGTACAGAGGGGCTCGGCCACCCTGTAGGGAGCCCTGAGGGTGTCCCTCAGAAAATCTCTATTTTCTTTTTCTTGGTTGGGTGGAGATGCTCCGACATCGCCAAAGCCCTTCGTCAGCAGCTACCCTTTAACTCCCCCTCTCACGTTGACCGTGTCTGTGGCCGCTGCTACACTCGGTCCCATTCAAAGACCCACCCGCCAGAGCCATATCATGCCCAACGTCCC
>CAUZNX010000061.1:0-6987 GCA_963580905.1 Dehalococcoidia bacterium
ATTTCCAACCTCCGAACACGATCAGAAGGGCCGCCAGGGCGAACATACCCCACCACGACAGCGATGGTATTGGCGCGTCTGGGACATTGGATTCAAGATCGGCTTGCCCTAACCTCTTGAAGACGCCTCACGACGATTGTTGGCTAGGGCCGTAATCTTAGCATGATAGCACGGGCAAAATAGCTCAAGAAATCGTGAAATATCGATGACAAGGGGGCGCTGTAGGTACGAGGGAACTTCATTGAGGGCACAAAGGCCTCCTGCCGACTTTGCAGCAGTGTCGATTCCAAATCAGCGCGTTCCTGGGCAGGCATGGAGCAAGGACACGGCCCCGGAGAACGACGCTCCGGGGCCGACCACTACGTTCAGTGTATATCCAGCAATTTGCCTCGCATTGAGTCGGCCAGCGGAAGGGATACGGCCTTCATGCCGGCATCGGATGATTGGTGAAAGGCGACGATGATCTCGAGAGCTAACCGCCCGTCCTCGCCGGAGGACGCGGTGGTTGAGCCAGTCTCGATAGACTGCATCAGATCTCGATAGCCTGCCTTAGAGGCCGCGTCGTCCTCGAAGGCTGGGAGATGGAAGTCGCGTTTGATAACCGGGTCGGGATTTCGGAAGGCGCGAGAGTCTTTGTCGCGAGCGTGGTAGTCGACCCGCCACTCGCCAGACTCGTGCAAGTCAATCCGGCCCTTTGTGCCGCAGAACATGTACGTGTAGGGCAGGGTGCTGTCGGCCATGAGGTCCACTGCAATCCGGGCTCCGTTCTCGTATGTGATGGAACCCATGGCGCCCGGGTCGTGATTCAGGGTCTCGGTCAGAGGGCTGTCGTCCATTAGTGACAAGTCGACACCGTACTTGACCTTTCCGGACACCTCTACCGGCTTGCTGTCCATCATGAAGGTAATGGCGTCGAAGAAGTGAGTCCCGTTGGAGCCGACCCTTGCCGTTGACCAGTACACGTATCCGTGGGTGGGGCGGCCTATAGCACCGTCCCTGATCGCGTCGCGAACCTTGAGAATAGGCGCGGCCCAGCGTCGCTGGTGGCCGATTGCGAACACAGTGCCTGAGGCCTTGCACTGCTCTATCATCGCGTCGGCTTCTGCCAGTGAGTTCGCGATAGGCTTCTCGGCGTATATCCCACCGATTCCGGCAGCAGCCGCGTCGCGAATGATCGGAGGTCGGAAGACCGCCCGGGTGGCCACGGTCAGGATGTCGAGATTGGCTTTGTCCAGCATCGCTTTGTGGCTATCGTAGGTTTCGATGTCGCCCAACGTCTTCTTGGCGTCGGCTATGTGCTCCGGGTTGTCGTCCGCGAGTGCGACGAATTTGGCGCCTTCCACACCCTGCCATGAGAGCGCCAGCCCTCGCCCGCGTCCGCGGTATCCAACTAGTCCAACCCGTAACTCTCGCTTTGATGTCATACGCGTCTCCTTAGAGGTGCCAAGGTCTTCGACTATCACCGCTTCCAGTGGGGCGACTATGCTGCGAATTGGGATCTTCGCCCCTTGTGTTCACAGGCATACTAAGAGCTTGCGGTTGGAGGTGCAATAGTCTTCAGAGATTCCGTCTGACTGTCTGGCTAACGACGTCGTACGGGCGCATACGCGGGGTCTTTTGGTGCGGTACTAGTAACAAGTCGCTCTGTTGACGGTGGTTGTGAGCCAACCTACAATGGCTTCCGCTCCGGCTGGCTTCAGAGAAAGCCTGCCACGGGGAGCTGGATTGATCCAGTCCAACTGACATGATTCCGACGGGTTTGTGCGAGAGCGGGGTCCGACGTGCGGGTCCACAGGCATACGGAGTTCAAGGAGACCAAAATGGGGAACAAGACATATCGAGTTGGGATCGTTGGGTTGCGCGGAATCGCAGCAGGGCCTGTAAAGGAAGCCCCGCCATACCCCCTAGATAGGCAGGTGATGACCTCCCATGCCGCGTGTCTCGCCCTGATGCCTCAGGCCACTGTCGTGGCTTACTGTGACATGGAGGATGAGCTGCTTTCCCAGTTCAAGTCAAATTGGGAAACCACCTGGCCTGACGCGCAGCCGTATACCGACTTCAACAAGATGATGGACGAGGCGAACCTCGACATCCTGTCAGTGTGCACGGGTGATGCCACCCACGGCAACTTGGTCGTCCGGGCGGCGGAGTCAGGCGTCAAGGCGATCATGTGCGAGAAGCCACTCGCCACGAATATGGAAGACGCCAATCGCATGATCAAGGCTTGCGCTGACAACGGCGTGCCACTGAGCGTTGGACACACGCGGCGGTGGAGGAAGCTATATCACAAGGTCCGGGAGACTATTCGAGCCGGCGCGATTGGTCCCATCGATACGATCGTTGCATCTCACTGGGGCGCGCGAGCCATGCTGTTCCGTAACGGCACCCATATTATCGATGGCATCGGATTCTTCGCGGAGTCCCCTCCCAAGCAGGTTTGGGCCAAGCTGGAAGACGGCTTCGACGATTGGGATGTGTACAAGGGCCAGGGCGGAAAAGATCCAGCAAGCGAGCCGGGCGCAAGTGGGTTCATCATCCATGAGAACGGCATCCGTTCCTTTTATGTAGGGTCCAAGAATTCTGTCGTGCCGCAGTCGACGATTCAGATCACAGGACCGAAGGGCCAGATCGAGTTCGCGATGAATGGCGGTGTCGCAAAGCTGCTGACAAAGGCTGCTGATGGGGAGACGTTGAGCCAGGACCTGATACCCGATGACTACCAGTCTGAGTACTACGTGGCGGCGTACGAAGAGTTGATCGACCTCGTCGAGAACGGGGGAGAGGGCGTTGGGACCGGTGAACACGGGCGGTGGGTCGTCCAGATCATGACCGGCTTCTTGAATTCCCACCAGGCTGGCTCGACCATAGTAGACGTGCCTAAATAGGCGTTTGACGGGATAGTTGCAAAGGATCCCCCTCGGCAAGCAGGGCGAAGGGGATCCTCATATAGTGAAGCTAGCTTTCTCTTTGGGACCGCACGTACTTGGCGATGAAAATCGCACCGCTCACGAAAATCACAGCGATTCCGACATTCACGTCGAGATTATCGGCTCCGGCGGCGACAGCGCCTGCTAGCAGAGCGATCGAGGCAGCGATCAGTCGGGTCTGCGAATTGGTCATTATTTACCTCTCATCTACCTGGGCGGATTTGCGGTCCGATCCGTTACCACTTCGCCTAGTCCAAGGGCAGGCCGGCTAGCTCTCTCTTCCAGCGCACGTTGATGATCTGGACATCCCAGATTTCCTCGAAGTCCAACGTATCCTTGCTCGCCCAGTCCACCGTGTCAGCCTCGACCTTCTTCATCCTGGTCTTGAAGACGATGGCGTGACTTATGACGGTCGGACCGATTGGGGGGCGACCCAGTGCTTCGCCATAGCCGGAAAGATCGACCTGGGTGAGTTCGTTGCAGCCGGAGTTGAAGAACAGGTCGTAGGCTGTAGTCATCCACAGGTCTAGGCTGGCCTTTTTATCGGCCACCTCGCCCACATCGTCGCCGTTGAACTCTACGACGAGCCAGATTCCACCTTGCCGGTTGTCCCTTGCATCGGGCGGGTAGTGGAGCCGGGGTTGTTCAGCCTCGAACACAGTCATCCCTGCAAATCGAGCCTCGGCCATTTTGACCAGCGTCGCCTTCTGCTCGTCGGTCGATGCGCCAGGTGCACACCCGGTGATGGCCAAAGTCGGAGGCGGGACAACGGCCTCGCCCACGAACGCGGGCTTGTCCTCTAGTTCATCAGCCGCATCTGCCGGAGCCTCGGTGGCCTGGGCCGCGACCGTCGGTTGGGGCGTCGCGGCTGCGGCAGTTGTTGCCTCAGATGCCGTCGAGTCCGACGTGGGCTCAGGGACAGCAGTAGCTGCGGCGGCTGTGGATGCGGCCGTTGGCGCGACCACCGCGTCTTCCGTCGCCGCAGTCGTGGGGACCGTGGCGGGAGTGTCGGCCGGGTCTGTGCTGTCGCCGCATGCGACGAGCAAAAGCCCCAACGCGATCGATAGCCCGAGGAACACGCCGGTCAATTTCTTCATACCTGCACTTGCCGTTCTGCAGCTTGCTCGCTGCGCCCTCGTCATGAATGCCGTCAAAGTCTGAATATGCTGAAGTGTACACCAAATCTGAGGGCTGTCCGGTCCGCCCATCACGGTTGGCGACCATGATCGCGGTACCCTGCTATCATCGGCACTCGCATTGACCGTGCGGTCCGAGGCGAATACCATGAACTCGACGCGTTTGCGCCGCTCTGAAACAGGGGCGAACGGTCGGGCGTACATGATACAAGGAGTGGTTATGATCTTGAGGCTACTTGCCGTCACGATGTTGCTGGGGATACTGGCGTCGGCTTGTGGTTCCTCCGACGATGAGGCCGCGTCGGACGACAATGATGCAGCAGCACAGCCGGAATCCGCGCCGCTGGACGTGCAGGCCAACTCATTCTCCCTCGGCGAGCCCTTCAGGATCGATGCCTCTGTGTTGCCAACGCCCATAGGTGAACAGCCCCTTCAGGGCAACGTCGTCTTGAGGTTCGTGTCCATGGCGAGCGGCATGATTCTGAAGGAGGAGACGGTGCCGACTGTCGCCACCGGGTACGGCGGTTCGTACCGCGACTCCTTCAATCCGGCGGGCGTGTACGTCACAGTCTTCTACAGCGTGACCAACGAGACCGACAACGCCTTGATCCCTGGCACGCATGTCAACGGCGCTTTCCGGATGGTCGATGAGATTGGAACATGGGAGACGGCAGGCATCGGCTCCCACGGCTTTGACGCGTCGGCGGCCTTTGCAATTCAGGAGGACGAGGTGGACCCTCGTGACTGGGTCGAGATGGGAGAGACCGTCACAACCGCCATCGCCTTCGATATTTCGGCGGGTGCTTCCAAGATTCGGCTCGTGTCCGAGGTGTTGGGAGTGGAGCTACCGCTTAGCATAGGCGAGTAAACCCGCTCGGACGAGAGAGGACCTGTCATTGCGCCAACGGCATCCACCCAATAAGGATGCTGCCCCTTCTCGCATACCTTCGACGTAGCGTGGGTCTGCAAATGTACTTAGCAGAGCCATGGGATGACGTGCGCGATGCACCTCATCCCATGGCCAAGCCCATTGACTACGTAAAACTAGCTGGACGCGGCCTGGCGTTCCTTGCGGATGCGGGCCGGTTCCTCTCCGTGCAGGGTCTCGCTGGATCGAATTAACAGGGACCGGTCCTGCAGCGGAAGTTGGATTTTTGTGCCGCCCTTCCTGTGGGACTCCCTCATTGCGATGGCGATCTCAAGCGCTGACAGACCTTCTTCTCCGGAGGCCTTGGGCTTGCTGCCGGTCTCGATCGCCTGGACCACGTCCTCCACAATGGTGATTCCAGTGCCCTTGATCGCGCCGGGCCACAGCATCGGCATTTTGACCGGCACGGGTCGCGCTCCCTGAACATCGTGGGAGAGCTTGGTGATTTCGACCTCAAATGGGCCTTCGTGGCAGCGAATCCTGCCCTTGGTGCCGATCACATCGATCTCCCGACCAGCCGCACCTGTGGGCATGCCGCGGATGTATCCGCGGACCCCGTTGTCGAAGGCCAGGTAGCCGTTGCCCATCAGGTCGTCGTCTCCCGCGGCGGCCTCATCCGATTCCATATCGCCGAAGACCCACTCGACGTTGCCGCCTGCCAGATAGCACACGTTGTCGATGAGGTGGCTGCCGTTGTGGGAGATGGCGCACTTGCCCAGTCCGGTGACCTGGAGGATCTCCCCCAACTCACCGTCGTCTATCATTCTTCGTGCTTCGCTGTAGAAGGGGTTCCAGCGCCGCGCCGTGTTGATGGCCAGGGCGACGCCGTTCTCGCGGCAGACGCTGATCATCTCGTCGGCCTCCGCGAGGCTGAAGGCCATAGGCTTCTCGGCCCAGATTGCCTTCACTCCCGCCCGTGCCGCATCCAATACTAGGGAAGGGCGGACCTTGGCGGTTGTGGTGACGCTGACGATGTCGAGTTTCTCGTTGGCCAGCATCTCCTTGTGATCACGGTACATGTTTGCGGGGGCGATTCCCCAGCGCTCGCCGAATAACTCCCGCTGGCCATCGTGGGGGTCTGCTCCCGATACCAGATCGGTGAGGGGCGAGTGGTAATATGCAGGCCCGTGACAGTATGGCGTGAAGGTCGCTCCGCCAGCATGCCCCTCGTCGTCGTATGTGCTGCCCATCCGTCCCAGTCCGATAACCGCCGCTCGGTATTTAGTCATTGTTCCTCCGTTGAAGTGTTCCTAGAGGGGATACCTCTAATAGATGCCGCATTTTGACCTGATAATCGGGAAACAATCCAGGTGGCGGGCGGTCTGTGAGACCCTTGCCGTCGGGACGGCGCACATCATATCACGCTAGGGTGCGGCCGACGCGCTGCCGCAGGGAGCCGAGCCAGGGGCATGTCCAGGCCCGGTCCCGGGATAGCTGTATGTCGCGTCTGCAGGCCCTCGTGATATCATGTGCTACCTTATCGGAGAGGAACCCCGAAACCGACTGAACCGAGGGTTCGTAGCAAGCTTTGAAAGGCAGGCCGACCTTGCTCGATCAATGTCAAGACTGATTCTCAGGCGGCTTGCCGCCAACTGGAAGTTGCTGTCGGCCATATTTGTTGGCGTGACAATGGCGAGCAGCCTTGTTGTTGGCGCGCCGGTGTATATTTCGTCCCTCAACCGGCTCAGTCTTGACACATCTGTTGAGCGCGCCCCCGATAGGGCGCTTCGGGTGCGCACCTACGCACCTTTCATTCCGGTCCGGCAGGACGCGCTCGACAAAGTCGATACCAGCATCGGGAAGGTAATCGACGCGAATTTGTCCGAGATCGACGATGGTGTGGTGCGCCATCTTAGGACGGACTCGTACTTGCTCGGAACGGAGGCCCATCCCCTGCCTGGGCCGGAAGAGCAGGTTAGTGGTCTGCCCCTAGGTCACTTCCAAACCCTCTCTGGATTGCAGGACAAAGTCAGGCTCGTGCAGGGCGTACATGCCA
>CAUZNX010000062.1:0-6964 GCA_963580905.1 Dehalococcoidia bacterium
TCTTCATTGATAAGTGTTTCGGGTCGCACCGAGGTGAAGTCGAAGAACTCTTCCGGATCGATTACCGCGAACTTGGTTGCGGGCAGACCATCAATCAGGTGGCGCACGGCACCCGTGTCGGAGTCCGAGGCGTCTGGCCAGCCGGCAAACGCCACGATCATCGTCGGGAGCCTTTGCGGGGGCTGTTCGTGGACGATCAGATCGTCGATACCGAGCACCTCAAGACGTTCATTGGTATTCGGGGACACCAATCGTCAGTCTGTTAAGTTTACCACCACAGCGCCTACTCCCTCTGGTCGCGGGGCCGAGACTACCGTTCGGCGAGCATGTCGTAGGCGAGGGATACCATTGCCCTGGTGCCGCTGACCAGGCTCCGGATGCCAATCGATTCGTCGGTGCCATGGACCTTCTCTTCGAGAGGGTCGTCATCGGGGTGTCTACCCGAGAAACCGTATGTATCGGTGCCTAGCTGGCGTGTAAACCGTGAATCGGTGAACCCCGTCGACACGCCCGGCACCCACCGGATATCGTCGCGACCGAGCGCCATCGACATCGCATTTTTGATGCGATCCACGAACCCGGTCTCGAAGGGGGAGGAATTCGCCACCGCCATGAAATCAAGGTTTAGTTCGGTGTTCTGGACCCCTTCCATGATGCCGGCCAATTGCTCTCTTATGTACGTTTCGTCCTGATGCGGAAGAGAACGGATGTCACACGTAAGGCCAATGGATTCTGGCACGCTATTGGACTTTACTCCGCCTTGCACCATCGTCGGCGTGACGGTCATCCGAGACAGGGCTCGGAGCACGGATCCCAGATCAGGGTTGTCTGGCTCCACCTCCACAAGGATATCTTCGATATTGTCTGGAGACGGCTTGTGCTCTATGGCAAAGGTGGACAGGTGCTGGAACATTTCCAGAGACGTGTCCAGGTCTGGTTCGTACGCACCGATTCGGCGTATTAGCTCGGCAAGACGGTAGGTGGCGTTTGTGCCCTGCCAGGGCACCGAGGCGTGGGCGCTGGTCCCCCTCACCGTGAACTCAGCCTGCAGGCGGCCCTTCTCGCCGACGCCAAGTATATACGCGAGTCCACCGGCGGCAGCCATCGGCGTGCCGCCTCCTTCGTTAACGGCGTAGGGCGCCTTGATCTTCTCAGGATGGTGCTCGGCGAGCCATCCGAAGCCATACCGGCCACCGTGCTCCTCGTCCGCACCGGAGGCCAACACGAGCGATTTGCGCAGACGCACGCCGTTGCGACGGAGAATGCGCATGGCCATTAGTTGCGCGGTCAGCAGCGCCTTGCAGTCGGAGGATCCCCTGCCGTATATTCTTCCGCCGGAGATGGTCGCCGCGAACGGGGGAAATTTCCATTTGCTCTCGTCCTCGACAGGGACCACGTCGGTGTGGGACATGAACATTAGGCCAGCTTCGTCCGAGGAGCCCTCGAGTCTGGCTATCAGGTTGCCGCGCCCTGGCACGCGCTCTAGAATTTCGCTCTCTATACCATCTTCGGCAAGCCAGTCTTTTGCTAACTCGCATACGGGGGTCTCGTTGCCTGTGGGCATGAGGCCCGAATTTACGGAGGGTATACGAACCAGGGCTTGCTCCAATTCCACTATTTCATTTTTAGCGGAGTCAGTCTGATCCAGCAGGTCGTCTATGAGTGCCACGTTTACCTCTGTTTGGTGTCGTTGGGTTTGTGTTTGATTCGTGGCGCGTCAGGTAACCGGCACGCTGCGGAACAGCTGGTCTCTATCACTCAGGTCTTTTCCTAAGAAAAGGAACAAATTATTGATGTGAGGGGCACCCTCACACTCCCGGCATAGGGGCTATGCCCCTATGCACTTCCCTTTCAGCAAGACCATGAGTAGTGCGGCGGTCGTCTTGGAATCTGGTGACGTTGCCTCACGGCCTTTTTCCACAAGCATTGGAGAGAAGTTGTTCAGGTGTGGGGCACCCTCACGCACTCGGAATAGGGGCTATGTCCCTATTCACTCCCCTTGTCAGCAGGCCATTAGCAGTGCGGCGATCGTCTTGGCGTCACGTATCTCGCCCGCTTCGATCATCTGGCGAATCCGTGATCCCGGAACGCGTACGACTGTGATGTCCTCGTCCTCGTCAGGTTCGAGCTTACTTGGCTCGAGGCCGGTCGCAACAAACGCATACATCAACTCGTCACTGAATCCGGGAGCAGACCAGAAGCTCCCGATGGAGCGCATTTCCCGTGCGCGATAGCCTATCTCCTCCTGCAACTCGCGATCTGCGCACTGCTCGGGGGTCTCCCCTTCTTCAATGATGCCTGCCGGCACCTCGAGCAGCTGTTCGCCAACTGGATAACGAAACTGGCTGACGAGAATCACTTGCCCGTTGTCGTCAAACGGAACGATCGCAACGGCGGGACGGTGCTCGACGACTTCACGTACCGCCTTGACGCCGTTGGGTAGTGAAACGGCGTCGACCCTGACGGTAATGATCTTGCCTTCGAACACGGTCTCGGTGGACAGTCGGGCTTCGGTTTTCATTCTGTTGCCACGTTACTGGCCCGGCGGTGGCGGCACCTGCCGACCGCTCACACCAAGTCGCTGGGTAAGACTCCCGTAGAACGCCTCTGGGGGTTCACGCCTGAGGAATTTCGCCGTGTAGGGACTCTTGCGGACCTCTACTATGTCGTCCGGGTTAACGATGGTGTCTGTGAACCCATCGGCGCTGAGCACGGCTGTGTGGCCGCCTTCAACCTTCAGTTCGACTATGGATTTTTCAGACACCACAATGCCGGTTTGAAAGCTCATGTGGGCTGCCACGGGCTGAATCAGCATCTCCCTGGCTTCGGGGTGAAGGATCGTTCCACCAGCCGAAAGGGCGTAGCCGGTACTCCCGGTTGCCGTAGCCGCAATTAGCCCATCCGCCCGGTATGTCGTGAGTAGTACGCCGTCTATCCTGGTGTCGATATCAAGAAGCCTGGCGACCCTGTCACGCGTCAGTACAACGTCGTTCAGCGCGTGGACTATTACACGCGGCTCTCGGCTGCCGGCGGTAACCACCGATGCCTGCAGCATCATCCGTCTCTCGATTCGCGGTGTGCCGTCCAGATATCCACTCAAGGAGCTTTCCGCTTCGTCCATCGACAGCTCCGTCATGAACCCCACACGGCCCAGGTTTATGCCGAGAATAGGCACATCGTAGGGGGCAACAACGCGCGCGGCGCGAAGGATGGTCCCATCGCCACCAGCGGTCACCAGCACCCGGGTGCGCGCGAGTGTTTCCTCGGTTACGCCGAGTTCCTCTGTCGAGGCAACCCACGACGTATTACGGAGCTTGAGTGCGTCTAGGAGGCGCTCCACGACATCGGAGGCCTTGGGCACGTTGGGATTGTAGGCGAATCCGACCAAGTCTTTCGTGTTCATATCAGTGGATGTCACCGGCATTGTGATTGGATAAGTCGCGCCGCAGGGTCTCGAAAGTGTAGCAGCGACGTTGAATCAAGGTCAACGAGAACTTGCGTAGTTCCGTTGTCCGCCTAGAACAATATCTCCGCGGCGCTACGGGCGAATTCCAAGAGCGGTCGGGGGTAAATGCCGAGAATCAGTACGCCCAAGATGGTGGCTAACATGGCCAGGCGAACCGTGAGGCCGGACGACACCGGCTCATCGGAGACCGGTTCAGAGAGGTACATTACCTTGATGACTCGGATGTAGTAGTAGGCGGATACGACGCTGTTGATCCCGCCCACCACAGCTAGCCAGGCCAAATCGCTGTTCACGGCCGATCCGAATATGTATATCTTGGCCATGAATCCCACGGTTGGCGGGACTCCGGTCAACGACACCATAGCGAATGCAAGTACGGCTGCCGGGAATGGTGCCCGTCGACCCATACCTGCGAAATCCTGAATCCTGTCGCTTTCGATGCGGTTTGATATGGCGATCACGGCCGAGAAAGCCGCTAGGTTCATCAGGGCATAGCCACCAAGATAGAAAAGCACGCCCGACGGGCCAAAGGCTGGCTGGTCCGATGCCGTGCGAGAGGCAGCCGCGGCAAGGCCCACCATGATATATCCCGCATGCGCGACCGTGCTGTATGCGAGCATCCGCTTGATATTGGTCTGGGGAATGGCAACCAGGTTGCCGACCGACATGGAGAGCGCCGCAAGGATCGCGAAGAGTGCGCTCCATTCGATGCTGAGGGCATCCAGAGGAAAGGCCTCGTAGAACACCCGGAGAACCACAGAGAAGCCCGCAGCCTTGCTGGCCACGGACAGGAATGCCGTGACTGGGGTTGGGGCGCCTTCATAGACATCTGGTGCCCACATTTGGAATGGGAATGCGGTGATCTTGAACCCGAATCCAACGATGATCAGGATACTTCCAAGCGCAAGGGCGTAGGCCCCGAACGGCTCCTCGCCACTCAGGGGTATCTCTGCGATCCGTGTTGCGATCTCGCTGAGCACGGTGGTTCCCGTGAAGCCGTACACCAGCACCATGCCGTACAAGAGCAGCGCAGAACTGACTCCGCTCAGGATCAGGAACTTGAGCCCAGATTCGGAGGACCTGCCATCCCGGAGGAACGCAGCCAGAGCGGCGATCGGTAGAGCTGTCAGCTCGAGGGCAATGTAGAGGGTGATCAGCTCTGTAGTGGAGGAGAGCAGCATCATGCCCGACAGAGCAAAAAGGATAAGAGCGTAGTACTCGCCCTGGAAGCGCGCGAATCTACGCACATAGTCCGAGGAGACCAGCAGGACGATAGCCGTCATTGCCAGTAGCAAAAACTTGAAGTATAGGCTGAACTTGTCGACTGCCAGCGTGGTAGCCAGGATGCCGTCGTTATCTACCGACGCGGCACCGTCCAGCCCGGAGAACCACAGGGAGAGACTGAGGCCCAGTGGCACCGCCAGCCCAATGATCGCTATTGCGGCAAGGTATCCTTTTCGCACCACAACGAGGTCGAGAAGCAGCACGATAACTGCGAGAGCTGCAACGCTGATTTCCGGGGAGAGCAGGTAGATGTCGTGGCTAGTCATGATTTGCCTATCTCAGGACCAGCAAGGTTTGGTCTTGTGCGGCTTGTATCGCCTGCACGATCGGGTCCACACCCAGGGTAAATGCGTCCGAAATAAATGCAGGGTAGATGCCGACAGCGATGACCGCCACCACCAACACAAGGAGTGGAACCATCTCAAGGACGGTGGCGTCCCTGATGCTGTCAAAGCGCTCTTTGGCCGGGCCGAAGAGCGTGCGCTGGATCATCCACAAAATGTAGCCCGCAGTGATAACGATACCGAAGGCCGCTGCACCAGTGAGCCAGCTATAGACCGGGAACGCTCCAAGGAACACCAAGATTTCCGATACGAAGCCACTCGTGCCGGGTAGTCCAAGCGACGCAAGCCCGGTTAGCAAGAACACTGCCGCGATCACCGGCATCCGTGTAGCCAGACCGCCGAGATCGGGGATGTAGCGCGTGTGAGCCTTTTCGTACATCAGTCCGACGACCAGGAACATCAGCCCGGCTATCGTGCCATGGGTGAACATCTGCAGCGCCGCACCGGAGAGTCCCACGGGCGACACCACGCCGGCCACCCCGGCGACGGAAGATATGCCTATGAGTACGAAACCCATGTGGCTGATACTGCTAAATGCGATCAGCCTCTTCAGGTCAGTCTGTCGTAGTGTCACAAGTGCGCCGTACAGGACATTGATGACGCCAAACAGTCCGATGGCGAAGGCCGCGTCGACTATAACCTCGGGGAACATGCCGGCCGAGATACGGATCATCCCGTAACCACCCATCTTCAGCAGGACTCCGGCCAGCATTACGCTTACGGCTGTTGGTGCGTCTGTGTGGGCGTCGGGGAGCCAGGTGTGCAGAGGCCAAACTGGCAGTTTGACCGCGAAGGCGATGATGAGCAGGGTAAAGATCATACCAACTGGCACAATCAGTTCGCCCGCAACCCTCGCCGCAGCGATTTTGTCCGGTAGCTCCGTCATGTCGAAGGTGCCGGTCGAGAAGAACAGGGCCAGTATCCCCACAAGCATGAACGCGCTTCCGAGGAAGGTGAAGATTAGGAACTTCATGGCCGAGTACTCTCGGCGTCCGCTTCCCCAGATAGATATCAGGAAGAACATGGGGAGCAGCTCGAGCTCCCAGAAAATGAAGAAGAGCAGGAAGTCGAGGGACACGAAAACGCCCATCACAGCCGTCTGTAGCAATAGGAGCCATACGAAGTATTCGCGTACCCGGTGTTTGATGCCCCATGAAGCGAAGACGGCGGCCATCCCGAGTAGACCGGTCAGCAGAACCAGTGGAGCGCTGAGCCCGTCGACGCCAAGGAAATACTGCACCCGGAACGATTCGAACGGTATCCAGTTCTCCGCCTTATCTACGAGTTGGAAGGCGGAGTTGCCCAGATCGAATTTGATAAAAATGACGATGCTGAGCGCGAGTTCGGCGAGGGACACTGCTCCCGCAAAGTAGCGCACGTTGCGATCTCCCCTCACCACCGTGGCAATGAGAAGCGCACCCACCATTGGCAGGAATACCGCCGCAGTCAACCATCCCGAAAACACCAGCGCACTCTCCGTTTAGCTATTCATGTCCGATCCGAACATGGTCGGTCTATCACTACTACCGAAGGAAGAAAAACACCACGACTATGGTAAGCACACCCAGCGACCCTACAATTCCGTAGCCCTGGAGCTGTCCTGTCTGCGCGTGAGCCATGACTCCACCGACGTTGCGGCCCAGGTGGCCCACGAGACGGGCGAACCCGTCCACGATAGTCTTGTCGGCCCAGTCGAGGAAGCCAGCTGTCCACCCGTAGAAGGCCTTGCGGGTGACATAATTTTCATAGAACTCGTCAAAATAGTATTTGTTCAGAAGCAATATGTGGAACGGGCGCAAGGCGTCTCCCATGCGCTCCGACGATTCACGACGAGCCGAGTACATGACATAGGCCAAGGCGATGCCGCCCA
>CAUZNX010000063.1:0-6883 GCA_963580905.1 Dehalococcoidia bacterium
CACGGCAATTAGGATTAGCACCACGAACATCGGCAGCTTGCTGAAGAAGAGACGCCGGTCGTACTCTACGAGGGCGTTGTCCAGCTTCGTCTCTTGTCTGTACCCCGTCAATGTCGATGCAAGGGAGGCGTTCATCGTCTGAATCTTGTTCAGGGTCGAAATCGAGTTCGCTGCGTTTATTCGGTCTCCGTCTACGGACAACAGCCATGCATAGGTGCTGTCCATCTTGCGGAACGCTGGCCCGAGGACATCCAGGTAGCCTGCTTCCGAAATCAGGAATGGCGCGGTCTGGAATGAAGGCCCGGTGGCGGCGCTCAGTACCCTATCTTCGAGGGCCCAGAACTCGGCAGTAGGGTCATTCCTTGTGAAGGTTCCGCTAATTTCCACTGTGACGCTTGAAATCGAGTCGTCCCAGTGTGGGACAGCCACGACGCGGTCTCCAAGGACGAGCCCGAAAAGATCGGCGGCATCCTGTGGGATCATGGCTTCTATTGTCAGCGTGTCGTCTGTCACTTCCAGCGGCTGGTCGACCGGACGCCGTCCTGTGGCCAGGGTTGTGTGTTCGTCCAGTTGCGGAAGAAATGCGAAGTACGCGCGGGAGTTATCCTTGCCTGCGGCTTCTTTCTGTCCCTCCTCGGTCAGGAAGAATGTGGGAGACTTGCCTGCCTGCATACGGCCATTGAGCAGCCAATCGATGCGTTCCTCGAACTCCCTCTCAGCCGCGTTTGCCACAAGGTTGTAGTCTGCCCTGGTGGTTGGCGCTCGTTGCCCCTGGGCCAGAATGTCGATCTCTCTGACGGACAGGCCATTGATGGTATGTCTGAGAGCAAGCTCTCGGAGGGCGTCGAAGTAGATAACGGTGCCTGACATGATGGCAGAAGCCAGTAGCACGCCCAACAGCACCGCGGACATCAACTTCCAGTTGGCGAGCCCTCGCTTCAGGACGAACTGCCAGGTCGTCAGCAGCTTTATTACAAATCCGGGCATATTTTCACCGTTTCGGCCCGTCCCAGTCTGACGGGTAGGGGCCGCAGATTCCCAGTTCGGTTATTACCGCAAAGATCGTAGGTTGTTACGTATTGAATATCAAGATGGGTTTGTGCCCAACCCTCGTCAAGCGCGTCATAGTTCGCCGAGCCGGGCAATGGCCTGTAAATCCAGTCGGCCCGACTTGCGGGTCAGCACTAGAAGGGCCGCCACCAGGATCACAGCGAGGGCGGCGTAGACCGACGTCATGAGCCCCCAGTTTGTCACCAGCAGGAATGGAGGCACCACCGGGTTGCCGCTATCCGTAACGGCCAGCGGCGACACCGTGAGTGCGCTCATTCGGAACCCGGCCCAAGTGCCGAGACCCATTGCGACGATCACGATGGCCAGGTGCTCGAAGACCAGAAGGGCCGTCAGCTGGAGACGGGATAGCCCCATCGCCTCTAGGAAGCCTATTTCGGCTCGACTTAGCCTTGCTGAAAGCAGTAGATAGCCGACGTACCCCAGGGCAGCCGCCAGAAGCGCTACCGCCACTGCGAGGACCACCATCGCATTCCATCCTGAGGACGCCAGCGGATCGAGGCTGGCGGTCTCGAGTTGTTGTGACCGGTCCTGCAGCCGCCCACCGAATGCCAACAGATCGGTGATTCCATCGCGTACCATCGGCACCGACTCAGGCTCGACCACGATGAAGAACTCGTTCGGTCGATTGGCATGTTCCAGTCCCAGAACGTTGATGTGGCCGAATAGAGTATCGATATCCCCCAGCATGAATCCGGCTCCCGGGTCCATTGTCGGGAAATAGCGCACCGTACCAGCCACTTCTACGCTCACCCTGCGGTTGGAGATCACGGCCGTCATGACCGATCCCTCGACAGCCCCGGTGGCCTCCAAAAGGGACTCGCTGAATATCACCGGCACCGGACCGACATTCGGAGGAAGGTACATTCCTCGGACGCCTAAAATTGCCTCAGTGCCGAATACGAGTCTTGCCGACCGACCGCCACCATGAGGATCTACGCCGGAGGCGAATACCCTTTCCGCCGAAAGGGGGGAGGATCGGATGGCGAGCCACCGCATGGGCCCTTCGAAGTCCTCCACGGACTGGGTTGTTCCATCAGCGAGACCGACGTGGATGTCGTCTATGTGGATTTCGCCTGGGGTCAGCACGTTCCCCTGGCCTGGTTCAAATATCTGAACTGATACCAGCGTTACGGGCTTCTTCAGGCGGACGGGCACCTCAGTGGTCAACTGTGACCATTCGGTCTGATCCAGTTTTCCCAGGGTAACCGACGCGAGGGTTCCATTGCCGTCCTTGAGCAAAACCCAAAGCGCCACACTGCGGAGCTGCTGGATCGGTCTGACCCAAATGCCGAGCGTAGTCGCGTCATCGGGGAGGGTCACCGGCTCGAGCCGGTCCCTTGGCTGGAGACGGTCCATGACATCCCTGAGGCTGTTGGCGGAGAAGTCGTCCCTATACCAGGCAAAGTGGGAAAAAGGACCCGGTTCCAGCCCTATTAGCTCGAACGAGGAGATGTTGACTTCGCCCCTAAGCCGGAGAGCCGGTGTCATAGTCGCCACTCCCGGCAGCTCGGCGATGCGCTGTTGAATCGCACCTGAATTTGTCGGCCCGCCAGCAGCAAGGTCATCGACTCGGAAGTCTGACACGATTTCGTAAAAGACCTGCTCCCGCTGACTCTTCTCTAGTGTCCCTCCGACGGTAGTGGCCAAAATGGCCAGTCCCGTCGCCAGTACCAGGAGTAATACCAGCCAGGTGTACTGGGTGGGGTTGCGTGCCATGTGCCACATTGCGACCGCCATCCAGACGGGCGTAAACCGCGTAGCCTGCTTCAGAAGTACGAATATTGCCTGAACTGGCAGCATGAGGATCAGTGCGATGGTTGGAGTGAAGGCCAGCTCCCCTGGATCGGGGGGGCTCATATACAGGTACCAGGCCACGAAACCTGCTTGGACCACGAGCCACGCGACTGTCGTCAGACGTCCGCTGGCCTTTGTCGTTGCCCAGTATGCCGCCCCGAAACCTAGAGCAGCCGCCACACGGGGACCCCATACGGACGTCACCAGCTCAGAGTCACCCTCCAGTAGTAGTATGGCTATTAGCGATGCTGTTGTAGCCGCCACCACGAGATGGATCAGGGCCGGGGACTCGCCAGCGATTAACCGCACCACTGCCGGGAACAGTCGCATGAATACCAGGGCCACTACCAACAGGAATAGAATCGGGGCCAGGAGCAGGGTCTCGTTGACCTCCACCTCTTCGAATAGCCCTCCGGAAACGAAGTGTCCACGTGATCGCAGTTCCCAGAACGCCAATCCGCCCAACACCAGTAGACCGATGTCGGCGTGGAACCGGTGAAGAATCCCCTGCGAGGCTGGTCGAGAGGTTCGCAACCTCTGGAACAGGACGCCCAGCCTGACACCCAGTACGCCTGGTACCGCGATGATAACGATGGTTGCGGCACCGGCGAGCAGGGCCGCCAGGAATGGGGCGGGGGTGACCACCACTGGCAGTGGTGCCCCATTGGTAATGTCGGTGAAAAATGGAAGCCTACCTGCTTGGGAGACGATACCGATAGCCAGGAACGGGGTCAAAACAGTGCCCAGTGCGGCCATGACTGCAGCTTCCAATACGTAGATTCTTGAGAGTTGAAAGAGGCCTGCCCCACGGGTCGTGAGCAAAGCCGTGTCTCTCTCCCTGCTCCGTGTGAGGTATCCGACGACCATCGACAGGTAGAAGAACACCGTTACTATCATCAATGCCAGCAGCACCAGCAGCGGAACACGGGAGAAGAATGACCGGCGCTCTACGCCGCGTATTAGGCGTAGCACCGAGGTTGAGGCCAACGATGATCCAGGAAGCACCTTTGATAGGTCTGTTGCCAGGTCTTCAATACGAGACCTTGCAACGGATGGTGAGAGTTCTTTCAGGGACTCATTGTCGACCAGGGCGAACCAGATGGGGCTGATCACCGACCCCGGAAAATTTGCGCCAACGATTTCAGTTAGCGTTTCACGGCCTATGAATAGCGCTACTGGCGGTTCTCCGGGTTCGGGTGGTGCGACGCGAATCCCCTGCGGGGGGATCTCCTCTGTGGCCGCCGGACTAAGGATGCCAGCGGCGAAATCCCAGTAGTCGGATTCTGCGTCGTCGGGCTCTATGATGCCGACGATAGTGGCCTGAATCCTTGCTGTCGACTGCAACTCCGGTACAAGCACGACTTGATCGCCGAGTAATAGATCCCAGAATTCGGCTGTAGCTGTGCTGACCACAGCCTCAACAAGTGCCACATTCGTCAGACTCTGTTCGACACCTCGAGCCGCGCGCCCCTCAACGAAGATCGCGTTGCTCTCGAGGCCTGATAGATACTGGACATATCCACGGGCGACAACCTCGCCGGTTCGGGGCTCGCTTGGCAGTTGGCGGATGGGGACCCCAACCAGTTGAAGACCACCCTTGTAGAAAACTTCTCGTCCAATGGAGGCCTCAGATAGGTTATCGCTGAGGGCCTGATCCACACGGCGGTCGGCGTCGGCGAGGGATGACTCATTGATTACGATTTGTGGTGCAAAGAC
Source organism: Dehalococcoidia bacterium (assembly GCA_963580905.1). GTDB lineage: Bacteria > Chloroflexota > Dehalococcoidia > Lucifugimonadales > CAJWER01 > CAJWER01. The sequence continues at coordinate 4,582 of CAUZNX010000063.1, forward strand.
GTCCAAATCCATCGTCGGACCGAACGTCCGAGTGAGCGACGTGCTGAAGGACAGGTGCTCCAAGGAAGACAGGTAGACCGGGGCTATTGCCGCGATGGTGGTAACAGAAAAGACGCCGACAAGCAGACTGAGCAGCAGTGCCCAATCTGCCTTGAGCCGCCTTAGAACTAGTCCAGCCATCGGGGGCTCGCGTGTATCTCTAAGATTGCGGACCGCAGTGCGGTCACTGACGGACTGTCACTCAATTGGCTGTGTCACCTACGGGGGAAATTGTTTCGCGGGTTGCCAGATGTTGGCTTAGCCCGCCGCATCTCTCATGGTCAGGGCGATTCGTTTTCGATCGAGGTCGACCTCGATCACGGTTACGGTGACATATCGTTGGACGCTAACGATATCACTTGGATTCGCGACGTAATGATCGGCCATTTGACTGATGTGGACGAGCCCATCCTGGTGCACACCAATGTCTACGAATGCGCCAAACGATGTGATATTCGTGACCACGCCGGGAAGCTTCATCCCTGGGCTCAGGTCCTCCATCTTCTCAACCCTTTCGTCGAAGGCGAAGTGCTCGTAGGGATCCCTGGGGTCGCGCCCGGGCTTGGACAGCTCCTCCATGATGTCGACCAGCGTGGGTTCGCCGACATCCTCTGTCACATATGCAGCGATGTTGATATCGGCTCGCTTCTCCTGGTCGGCCATCAACGCTGCGACAGTACAACCTAAGTTCTTCGCCATGCTCCGTACGATGGCATATCGTTCTGGGTGCACGGCGCTGCCGTCCAATGGATTGTCCCCGTCGCTGATGCGGAGGAAACCTGCGGCCTGCTCGAACGCCTTTCGTCCAAGTCTCGGTACATCCTTGAGGGCCTGACGCGACCTGAACGGGCCGTTCTCTGCGGCATGGGCGACGATGTTCCGTGCGAGTTGTGGTCCGAGGCCAGAGACGTGGGAGAGCAGTTGGCTGCTTGCCGTGTTCACCTCGACACCCACCGCATTGACACAGCTGACTACGACATCGGACAGCGCGTTTTGTAGGGCGTTATCGTCGACATCGTGCTGGTATTGCCCAACACCGATTGATCTGGGATCGATCTTGACAAGCTCGGCCAGCGGGTCCATCAAGCGTCTACCAATCGAGACCGCCCCTCGGACCGTCAGATCTTGGTCGGGGAACTCTTCCCGTGCGCCATCCGAGGCGGAGTAGACCGATGCGCCGCTCTCGTTGACCATGATGATGTCTGCGACGCCTCCGAGGCCGATATTGCGCACGAACTGCTCTGTCTCTCTCCCGGCCGTGCCGTTGCCTATGGCGATTGCCTCGACGTCATACTTCTTGCACAGCTTGGTCAGCGTGCGTCCAGCACTCTCGGCGGCCGACTTGCCGGAATGGGGGTGGACGGTTTCGGCGTACAAAAGGCTGCCCTGTCCATCCAGACAGACGACCTTACACCCCGAGCGAAATCCCGGGTCAATCGCCAGAATGTTCTTCGAGCCCAAGGGAGGCGCAAGCAGTAGTTGGCGGAGATTCATGGCAAATATCGAAATTGCGTCGTCGTCGGCCCGCTTCTTTAGTGCGCCGCGAAGCTCGGTCTCCAGCGATGGAGCCAGTAGCCGCCGGTAGCCATCTTGCACCGCCTCGGCCACCTGGTGTGATGCTGCCCCGTCGCCGGTGACAAACATATCCTCAATGGGCCCGAGCGCTTTGGGCTCAGGGGGGCCGACGGTCAGCTTCAAGAAACCCTCTTTTTCGCCTCGGAACATCGCCAGGATCCGGTGGGACGGTGCGGCGCCGACCGGTTCGGTCCAGTCGAAATAGTCGCGATAATTGGCCCCTTCAGACTCCTTACCGACTACCGCGATGGATTGGAACGACCCTGCTGAGGCGAACACGCGCCTGCTGCGGGCTCGCGCTGCCGCATCCTCGCTGATGTGTTCGGCTGTGATGTCGCGGGCACCGGCGAGCGCGTCACCCACCGACTCGACGCCCTTGTCTGGGTCAATGAATTCAGTCGCCGCCGATTCCGGGTCGAGGCCGTCTTGGGCGAACAGGGCCTTGGCCAGCGGCTCAAGCCCTTTCTCGCGGGCGATGGAAGCCCTGGTTCTGCGTTTTGGACGGAAAGGGAGGTAGACATCCTCCAACATGGTCATGTTCGACGCCGCGAGGACCTTCATGTGTAGAGCGTCGGTGAGCAACTCGCGTTCTCTCAGCGACTTGAGAATGACCTCTCGCCGGGCGTGTAGTTCTCGTAGCTGGGCAATCCGGTCGCGGACGTCACGAACCTGGACCTCGTCCAGTGTG
>CAUZNX010000064.1:0-6733 GCA_963580905.1 Dehalococcoidia bacterium
CTGCGTCCGGGTCGGTCACACCCATCGGCGGGGTGCCTGGAGAGCCCTTCCACCGGCCTGTATCCAGGATGAACGTAAGATTGGCTCGGTCCGTGTCCTGCAGGATACGGACTATGTCGTCGCCGGTCGGAGAGTCGACCGGCGGATGATTGTGCAGGCCAATGAATACGCCCCTATCAGCCGCATAGTCTGCAACTTCTTGGTAACTGGCAATCATCTCGAACCAAAGAGAGTCACTTGCCTCTGTCGCTTCGGGGATGCTTCCACCGAAGACCCTAACGCAGGGCGCTCCGATATACGCCGCGTCGTCGACAACGGCTTTTACCTCGTCGATACGCCGGCGCAACTCGTCCTGTGGCAGTGGGGCGCCGACGACCCCGACCCCGGGTAAGGTAGTCGAGCCAACGAAGCCGCTCCCAACGCCCAGAAAGCCTATGGGAAGACCTCGCCTTAGGCACGCGCGTTTCAGCCGCAGGAGGTAGTCCCGATCGCGTGAGCGCAGTCCACGGTCGATCTGGAAATCGACGGAATCTAGCCTCAGCTGATACGCAAATTCGACGAATTCCTCGGCGTCCATCCACTGGCCCTCGCCGACCGCGATCAAAGAGTTGCACGCTAGCTTGATCATCTGCACTCGTCCTAGCCTGAATTTGCACTTTTGCGGCGTATTTGGGCACTCGCGATGGATGAGTCAACGGGTAGAGCCATACCAACAGCCCGAACACGCCGCCCGGCGATTATGCTCTCCCCATAAGCCCTAGTCGCGCTCCTGCCGAAATGTCACCTTGTGGAGGGCCCCGACGAAGTAACTGGGGTGGGGTCCATGCAACTCAACATCAGGCAAGGCGACCCCGCATCCCCAGACCCTTCGCGTTCTCTCAGGGTGAAATCGGCAAACGCCGGTTAGTCGGCTTTGAGCGGCAGCTTTTCGAGGACTGCCGGGTTGTACAGGTTCATCGGCATGCGGCCTGTCAGCACTCGGGCGATCTCCTCGCCGCAGCGCGCGGGCACTTGCCGGACAGCGGCGTCGGAATAGAAGGCGGAGTGCGGCGTCACGATGACATTATCCATCTTCAACAGCGGGTCATTTTCGTCCGGCGGCTCGATCTCAAATACGTCTATCCCTGCCCCGGCTATCCAGCCCTCGGACAGAGCCTTGGCCAGTGCGACCTGGTCCACGACTGGCCCTCGTGACGTATTGATGAGATATGCGCTTGGCTTCATTTGTCGCAGCGCCGCCTCGTTGATGATGTGGGTGGTCTCGTCGGTCCTTGGGGTGTGGAGAGTGACGTAGTCGGAGCGTCGAAGCAGCTCGTCGAATGTCACGGACTCCGCGCCGGCCCTTGCGAAGGCATCGGCGGGCAGGTAAGGGTCGTGGGCTATGACTTCCATCTCGAAGGCCGCGGCTCGGGCTGCAAAAGTGCTGCCTATTCTTCCCAGTCCAAGGATGCCCACCGTCTCCCCATGAATGCTCCCAACGGGTGACGCCGTTGGTGTCCAGTTCCCCGAGCGCAGTCCGGAGTCATGCAGAAGCAGGCGGCGGTTACAGGCCAGCAAAAGCGCCATGGCATGGTTGGCCACCTCGCGAATCCACAGATCCGGGATATTTACGACGGCTATCCCCAGGTCTGTTGCCGCATCGACGTCGATGACGTCGGTGCCTACCCCTGTGCGTAGGACGACCTTGAGCCGGTCCATCTTTTCCATGACCTGACGGCTCACCGGGGACTCCACGATAATCAATGCGTCGGCGTCACCGGCATGCTCCAGTAGGTCATCGTCGCCATGGGTGCGCTCGATCACGACATGCCGAGCGCCGACCCTCTCCAACGCCGCCTTCTCGTCTTCGAAGCTGCCACGTGCGCCGCCACCTACCCTGTAAACTGTGAATTGTTGCTCGGACATCCGTCCTCCGTTCCGATCGAATATTTGTCGCAGAGATCGCCGGGCGGATTCTATTGGTTGTGCACCCGGCGTGTCAAAACAAGGGCTATCCCGGTGCAACCGGGTCGACATCTATGGTCCATCCCGGGGGCGTATCTACCCGGTCCAATAGGTTCCGAGGCTTTGCACCTCGAAGTGTGACCTGCCAACGATAGTGGCCCCTGAGTCGGGTCGGATAGGCCGGCATTGGGCCCAGCACTGCAACGTCCGACAGGCCCCATTCCTCTTGTGCGTTGGAAAGGGCTGTGGCGAGGCGGACGGCCTCTTGCTCGCATTTGGCCTTGTTCAGATGAGTGTAGGTCAACCTGACCAGCCTGCCGAAGGGAGGATTACCGTGCTCGCGACGGTGCGACAACTCCTCCTCGTAAAAACGTCGGTAGTCCTGGGCAGCGGCAGCGCGGATCGCATAGTTTTCTGGCTGATAGGTCTGAATGATCACCTTGCCGGGAGCGCCCCTGCCAGACCTTCCTGCGACCTGAAACAGGAGCTGGAAGGTTCGCTCTCCTGAGCGATAGTCGGGCACAGCGAGGCCCACGTCGGCCTGCACCGCACCCACCAACGTGACCGACGGGAAGTGCAGGCCCTTGGCGATCATCTGAGTGCCAATCAGTATCCGGGCCTCTCCCGCCCGGAATTTCTCCATCATTTCCTGATGGCCACGGGCGCTCCCCACGGAGTCCCTGTCCCACCGCATCACTCCCAGCCTTGGGAAAAGTTCTTCGACGTGGTCCGCAACAGCCTTCGTCCCCACACCGGAGTATCCAATGCGGTACCGCAGGCATTGAGGGCATTTGGTCGGTGGGACTCGACGACTCCCACAGTAGTGGCACATCAACCGCCCGGTGTCGCCGTGGAATGCCATCGACACGTCGCAACTGCGACATCGAACCATGAATCCGCAACTGCGGCACTGGGCGGTAGACGCTGAGCCTCGCCGATTCAAGAACAATATCGCCTGCGCGCCTGAGTCCATACAGTCACGAAGTGCCGCATAGAGAGCGCCGCTGAGCATGTCGCTGTTGCCCGTGCGCAGCTCAGCACGCATGTCTACCACTTCGACTGCAGCGAGCCGAGTGCGAGCATCTTGGTCGTCTCCGCCACTCGATGTGAATCTATTGGAGAGGCGGAGCAGGGTCACTCCGCCTCTGAGGGCCCGGTTGTAGGACTGCACGTCCGGGGACGCGCTGCCCAGCAATACGGTGGCGCCCACCGACTGAGCCAGCCGCAGCGCTACTGCTCGGGCGTGGTAGCGTGGAACGGCGTCGTGCTGCTTGTAGGTCCACTCGTGCTCTTCGTCGATGACTACCAGGCCCAGATTCTGCTGGGGCGCAAACACCGCGCTTCGGGAGCCAACAACGACATCGTACTCACCCGCCTTGACCTTCCACCACTGGTCGAAGCGCTCCCCGCTGGACAGGCCGCTGTGGAGAACGGCCACATTGTCTGGGAACCGAGACGCGAAACGCTCGACAGTCTGGGGCGTCAGGGATATCTCCGGCACCATGACTATGGCCCGCCTGCCCGTCTCGATGCAGCGCTGGACCGCGTCGAGGTAGACCTCGGTCTTGCCGGAGCCTGTGACGCCCTCGAGGAGCAGCGTGGCGGGTTCCCGTTGTTCCAGGGCCTCTTTTACCGCTGCCGCTGCCTCGGCCTGCTCTTTTGTCAGAGTGACGGGCTCTGCCTCAGCAAAGTGACGCCCCAACAACGGGTCGCGACTCTCCTCGACGGAGAACCGTTCGACTAGTCCTTTTACAACCAGCGAGGCGACCGCAGTCCGTCCGAAGCGTTTTGCGGCTTCGGCGAGCGTCATCGGGTCGCCGTGGTCCACCAGTCCCCGCAAAGCCTCCGCCTGTCGAGGGGCGGCTCTCAGTTCTGGCAGCCAGAACGCCGGGTCAGTCTGCGATGTTTTGCTGAGCCGTACGTACTCTCGTCGTCGGTGCCCGATCGCTGCTGTGGATCGTCCCTGCACCTTGCGGAGGAGTCCCAGATCGACGAGCCTGCTAGCGGCAGCGCGGGCGTGCTGACCGAGGGCGTTGGCGAGCCGGGTCTCATCGACCTTCTCTCGACTGCGGACGTAGTCGAGGACCTGCTCCTGGTACGGGGTGATACTGTCCGCTGCACCGGTGGCGGGGTGATCGGTCTCCACCAGGTAGGTGCGGATTCGGAAGCGACCTCCGGGGGGGAGCATCGGGGCAGCTGCGTCGAACAACGAGCAAATGTAGTAGTCGCCAATCCACCTGGCGAGGTCGAGGTGTTCGGCCGAGAGCAGGGGGCCAGACGGGTCGGCGGCGACGATGTCGCGGGTTTCGGCTACTTGCGGGGTATCGGTGAGGGCGAAGACCAGACCCTGGATGGTGCGAGGACCAAATGGAACGGTGACTAGCTGGCCGGGTTTGACCGCGATGTCGGAGGGCACGGAGTAGCTAAAGGTGCGTCCCGGTCCGGCGGGCGCGTCGACGGCGACCTCTACAAATGTGTCGGCGCTCCGGTTCGTCATCTTAATACTGCCGGCGGCGCGCCGCCTTTAGTGTGGCTAGCGGCGTTCCTTGATCCTCGCCTTGCGACCGGAGAGTCCTCGGAGGTAGGCGAGCCTGGCCCTGCGGACCTTGCCTCGCCTGACGACCCTCACCGACTCTACGGAGGGGGAGTGGTTCATGAAGGTGCGCTCGACGCCGACGTCGTGGGCTACACGGCGTACGGTGAAGGTGGTGCCGGGCCCGTTGCCACGGCTGCGGATCACGACCCCTTCGAACATCTGGGAGCGCTGCCGGTCTCCCTCGGTTACTATGATGCTGACGGCGACCGTGTCCCCAGATCGGAACTCTTCGATCTTCGGGTTGGCTTCGAGCGTGACCAGGTTGTGTGCATCCATCTGAGGTGTGCCTTTCAGTCTTGTGCGATCGGGCTACCCGCATTCAGTGCGGAAATCCCGCAACCGTTCAATTGTATCGCCGGAACGCCTCTGACTGCAAGGGCAACCTCTCCGACGCTCCTCCCAATCTCTTACCCCCGGAAAAGTGTCGTATTCTCTCTCAATTCAACTGGGCGGGCCGTTGGTGTAAGGCTCCATTGTAGCGAACATACATGCTATTTACAAAGCCGAGGAGAGTAGACTATGCCGGAGTTGCAGGCACAGTCTCAGTAATCTTTACGCGGCACCCGTCCACAGCATCGGGGAATATCGACTTGAAGCGCTCGGTGGTGCCGATCCGTATGTAGACATCAAGCACGCCATCTCCAACCCCAAGGACCTCTGGTAACCGCATTAGTTCTTCCTGGTACTTGTGCTTGAGTTCAAGGCCCTGGCGTTGCAGCGGCGATGAACCCTGCCAGAGCCGAAGACTACTGGAGCCCTTCGTATAGACCGGTTCGTCAGTTCGGATTCTGCATCCTTCAGGCGTGGCCGTTGCCTTCGGTCCAGCCTAGGGAACGAGCCCGCACGCCGAGGCAGTGACCAAGAAGGCGACAGAAAATACCGATGTCAGCAGCGTCTTTCGCCCAAGGCTCAGCATTGCTTTGGCCGACTATTCATTGCTGCTACCTAGCCTTCCCTACCAGAGTCGTGACCGCCCTCGCGCTCCAGATCTTGGAGATACTGGCGGTCCTCGGGGGTAAGGGCTGCGGTGTCCAGGAGGTCTGGGCGGCGTTGCCAGGTGCGGCGCAGGGATTCTTGTCTGCGCCATTGGCGGATTTTGGCGTGGTTGCCTGAGATGAGGACGTCTGGGACTGTTTTGCCTCGGAACTCGGCTGGGCGTGTGTACTGAGGGTGTTGTAGTAGGCCGGTTGTGAAGGAGTCGTCTTCGGTGGATTCGATGGAGCCGACGACGCCGGAGATCAGCCGGGAGGTTGCCTCGATTATGACCATCGCGGCTAGCTCGCCGCCACCCAGGACGTAATCGCCGATGCTGAGCTCGTCGGTGGCCAGCTCCTGCCGTATGCGCTCGTCAAAGCCCTCGTAGCGCCCACAGACCAGCACCAGGTCGTCTAGTTTTGCGAGATCTTCGACGATGCCCTGGGTCAGCTGGCGGCCCTGGGGGGAGAGCAGCACGACGGGTGCGGCCTCGTCCAGCCCAGCGGAACTCTGCACCGACTCTACGGCCTGGAACACGGGCTCCGGTTTCATGAGCATGCCGGGGCTGCCGCCGAAGGGGTAGTCGTCGACGGAGCGGTGTTTATCGTTCGTGAATTCACGGATATCGGTTAGGTTGACTGAAATGATGCCGCTGTCAATGCCGCGGCCCACTATGCCCTGGGAAGTGGGGCCGCGGAACATGTCTGGGAATATGGTGAGGATGTGGAATTGCATGGTTTCTCTATTGTACCCGCCCACCCGCACCTATTAGGTAATTCTGGGGGACACCCCCAGGCCCCCGCCAAGTTGGCTGCGCCCTCTTGGATCTCCGGCCGGAGTGGCGCCAGTAGGGTTGTGCGATTGTTAGTTGTCGATGCGCTCCAGGAGGTAGAAGACTGGGCGGAAGCCGTCGGAGCAGCTGGTTACGTAGGTGCCTGGCTTGACCCCGAGCATGTTGCCGCCGCGTGCGAGGACCATTACGTATTTTTGCATGTCGGCCCAGGCCCAGTCGCTGAAGCCTTCGGGCATGTGGCCTTCGGTGATGAATTCCTGGCCCACTTCGAAGTCGTGGCAGCAGCCTTTGGGTTTCCAGTCGTGGCCTTCGGTGTAGGCTTCGACGAAGTCGGCGTTGAAGGTTTTTTTCAGGACTGTGATGCGGACTTTATTGGGGGTTGTCGTGTCCATGTTTGCTCCTTGGGGTTGGTAGACTCGGCTCGT
>CAUZNX010000065.1:0-6700 GCA_963580905.1 Dehalococcoidia bacterium
CAGGCCCCGTCCCCGACCGGCTAGAGCCGTAGAAGACCTACCAGGACTAGACGTAAAAGGGGCCTCCTGATTTCAGGAGGCCCCTTTCTCTTTTCACCACATTTCGTGTGCGTTATGGTCAGTCCGATGTCGCCTCATCAAGCGCCACTGCCTCGCGAATCCACGAAATCACGGCACCTTCGTCTATGTCCTCAAAAGCCCTGACCTTCAGGTGCCGTACCCTCTTCCCCGTGCCTTCGATCTTGCCCTCCGAGTCGGAGAGTGCCGTGCCGTTGAAGAAGCCCAGCGCTACGTACCTATCCGTCGCCGACAGATAGACCACCCTGCCCGTCTTCTCGTAGATAGGGTAGCCCCACTTGATCGACTCTTTCAACCTCGGTTCAGTGGCAAAGATCAAATCGCGCAATGCCTGGCAAATCCGCCGTATCGACGGGTCGCGCTCGGAGATCCACGAATCGACGTACTTGCTCCTGGTCATGACACTCCCGCCAAGATCGGCTTGTAACAGGTGAGAACCTACCGGCGTCGAACCAGCTTCTGTATCGTCTTGACCTCTCGCGGCGGCTCTTGATTGCCACCAAGGACGCTGTACGACACCTCAGCCACATAAACATCGCCCCGCGAGTCGACAGCGATACCGTGAGGAGCAACAAACTGACCGGCTGCTTCGCCGATAGGCATGTCCCCGACCCGGGTAAGAATGTTGCCGGCCTTGTCCATGATGGTAACCCGCGGGCCAAGCCGCTTGCCGGTCCAATTCCCCATCCCACCGGGATTCTGACCAATACCCGCGAAGAACTCGCCGACGTAGACGATCTCGTCGCCCGTGCGCTCAATGTCTATGCACGAGGCCATGGCCAGGTTACCCCACTGAGTAATGTACCGCCCGTCAGAGGTGAAGACCTGGACGCGGTGGTTCTCGCGGTCAGCGATATAGACCAGGCCATCCTTATCGGTGGCCACGTTGTGGACCGTATTGAACTCGCCCGGACCCGTGCCCGACTGCCCCCACGACAGCAGATGGTTGCCGTCCGGATCGTACTTGTGGACGCTGGCGTTGCTGTAGCCGTCGGAAACGTAGAATTCGCCGGTGGCCCAGTCGACAGCCACGTGGGTCGGGTTGTGGAACGGCTCACCACTCAGGCGTCCAGCAGGCTTGTTGGCCGTGCCTATCGTCATGAGCAGCTTGCCATCGTTGGTGAACTTGCGGACCGTGTGGTCGCCGGCGTCTATGCAAAAAATGGTCTCGTCGGGACCCGTCGCGATGCCGTGGGGCAAACCGAAGACGCCCTCACCCCAGGACCGCAGGAACTTGCCGTTCCTGTCGTAGACGATCACCGGGTGTTCGTCTCGGTTGTAGACATAGACGTTGTCATTGGCGTCCACGGCCACCCCTGCGGCCTCCCTATACCCCCAGCCGTCAGGGAGCTCGCCAAAGTTCTCCTCGGACGCGTCATACTCGAACCCTGCACCACCTATAACAGTCATTTTGCGCTCCTGTTACCGCTGTTTGACGAGCTTCTGCAACGATCGGAATACCTTGCCGGGATATATCGTGTTGAACTCTGCCCAGGCCACCTCAGCCACGTAGATGTCGCCCTTTGAGTCCACGGTGATACCGTGGGGCGCATAGAACCGCCCAGGGTCGTCACCATAGGAATCCACGCCTAGCCTGCCGACAACATTCCCCGCGAGGTCGAAGATCGTGACCCTCGGCCCCAGGTTTTGCCCAGCAGCGTTAGAAGCACCGCCCGCATAGTACTCACCGACGTATGCGCGCGGCCGGTGTCGCGTGTCAATGTAGATGCAGGCTGCTCTGGAAAGATTGACCCACTGCGTTACGTATGTACCGTCGGCTTCGAACACCTGAATCCGATGGTTGTCCCTATCGGCGATGTACACCATCCCATCGCCGTCGATGGCTACGTTGTGAACGACGTTGAACGTGCCCGGGAACGTACCGGACTCGCCCCAGGAATCCATGAGCTGGCCTTCCGGGGAGTACCGGTGCACTTTCGCGTTGCCGTATCCGTCAGACACCAGAATCTCCCCGTTGCGAGGGTCTACCGCCACGTGGGTGGGCAGGTTCAGAGGCTTGCCGCTCATGGCCTTAGCTGGATTACCAGGGTCACCCAGGGTGAGTAGCACTTCCCCATCAGGTGTTAGCTTTCTCACGGTATGGTCGCCGACGTCGGCGCAATAGACCGAATCATCCGGTCCAATGGCGATACCGTGGGGAGTCGAGAAGATATCCTCGCCCCACGAGCGCAGGAATCTGCCCTCGCTGTCATAGACTATGATCGGATGCCCGCCGCGATTGAACACGAAGACGTTGTCATGCGAGTCCACCGCGACGGAGGTCGCGTCCCCATAGACCCAACCATCGGGCAGTTGCCCCCACTCCTCGCCTGACACCTCGTACGTAACGTTGCCGCTGCCGAGTATGGCCATCTCTCGTTGCTCCTATCTTTGCGTGTTTCTCTTGTCCAAAGGGGTCACTTACGGGGTTACCCTTCCGCGCCAATTTGCGTTCGCAGTACGATCAGGACCGCTCCAACAGGACCGTGACGCCCATGTCCCGGTACCTTTGCCTTTCCTCAGGAACGTAGCTCCGGAAACAGACCGCGGTCTCGGAGTCCCTGAGTTGCTCCACAACGTGGCGCACGCAATCGTCTACAGTTTGGAATGGGTGGTGCGGGTGCGCTTCCATGCTGAAGGACAGGTCCGCGGGACCAAAGGATAGACAATCCACACCCGGCTTCGCCAGGCTCTTTGCGTTGGTCACAGCGTCGACGGACTCGATCTGCACCCACATCACGCCCGTCTCGCCCCACCACTTTGCGTACTCCAGGCGGTCCTCCCTGCCTTCAAACCCCACGCGTGCCGTGCCTCCCCAGCTCCGCAGGCCTTGCTGAGGGTAGTAGAAGGCGTCGAGGGCCGTATCCACCGTCGCCGTGGTCTCGACCTGGGGTACCTCTATCCCGGATGGGCCGAGGTCCAGGTAGTTCCCCACCAAAACAGCGTCGCGAGTGTGCTTCAGCCTGACCCAAGTCGGCACGCCGATCTCATTGGCCATTCCGCAGAACTCGACCAGCCTCTCCTCGTTGAACGGTGAGTGCTGTGCGTCGACCCATACGTAGTCGTAGGGACCCGACTCGATGATCGCGGCCAGCCTGTCCTTCTCGACGTCCATCGCAACACTAACTCCAAGGACGTTCTCGCCCTTACGGATCCGCTCTTTCAGGTTCGCCATCGACACCTCTCTTGGTCACTAATTCGCGCGGGTGGACCGGCGTCCGGGCCCGAGCACGGCCATTATACGCCTGCCCGCTCCGCCTTGTACCCATATGGTCCGTCGCGTTGACCCATCCCCAGGGGAAACCTATAATCAGGCCAACTCCCCACGAACCCCACCCGAGGCGTGCACGATGATCCCGCTGAAGCTCACCGTCAAGAATTTCATGTGCTATCGGGACGATGTCCCTCCTCTCGACCTTGAGGGGATTCACCTCGCGTGTCTGTGCGGCGACAACGGCCACGGCAAGTCCGCGCTGCTGGACAGCATCACCTGGGCACTCTGGGGAAAGGCGAGGACCAGCACCCAGGACGAGCTGGTCCACCAGGGCCAGGAGGACATGGCCGTGGAGCTGGAGTTCTCCGCCAGGGACCAGAGGTACCGGGTCAGCCGCAGGTACGCTCGCCGCGGGAAGAGCGGCTCCACCATCCTCGAGCTGCAGGTGGCCAGCGGCGATGGCTTCCGAGCGATTACTGGAAACACGGTCCGGGACACCGAGGCCCGCATCCGAGACCTTCTCCACATGGACTACGACACCTTCGTCAACACCGCCTTCCTACTACAGGGCAGGGCGGACGAGTTCACCAGGGCCAGCCCCGCAAAGCGCAAGGACGTACTAGCCGAGGTTCTCGACCTATCCCACTACGAGACCCTCGAAGAGCGCGCCAAGCGACGCAGTCAGGATGCCCGGGACCGCATAGCCACCGCAGACAGTGCCATCGACCTGCGTCGACAGGAGCTGTCGCAAAAGCCGGAACACGAAACCCAGCTTGCTGAGGTCACCACGCTGCTGGAACGCCTGGTACCAGAGCTATCGTCCAGTAGAGATCGCGCTGACACCCTCCGCGACCGTGTCGGGGCATTGAAAACCCGAGGGCAGGAGTTGGACGGCCTCGACCGCCGTATTTCCGACCGGCGACGGGAGGTCTCGGACCTGGAGCAGCGGGAACGAGTCCACGGAACTACCGTTGCGGCGTTTGAAGAGTTGGTGAATCGGGAGCCAGAGGTGCGACGGCAATACGCAGAGCTGGAAATCGCCAGGGCGGACCTCGATCGACTCACCCGGGCGGCATTCGGCGCGACGGAGCTAGAGCAGGAGCGCGCAAGACTAGCCGCAGAGGTCGCAGTACAACTTGAGCGCCTGTCCAATCGCGCTACCCAGCTCGGTCGCACCATACAGGACGACCTGGAGCCCAGGGCTCGGAATCTGCCAGAGATCGAAGTGGCGTACAAAGAGCTGACTACCGAGCAAGCCGCGCTCGACGAACTGGAAGTCAGCGTCGGCAAGCACAGGGAAGAATCCAGGGAAGTTTCGCAGGAGCTGGAACACCTGGCCCAGACCCTGGCCCGCAAGAATGGACTCGACTCGCAGAAGGCGGAAATCGAACAGGACATCGCGGTACAAAAGGCGGGTCTAGTCGCGGAGCGCAACCAGCTCCACCAACGTATCGAGCGTGAGCTTATACCCAAGGCCGGACGACTAACGGCTGTTGAGCAGGAGATCAGTGCGGCAGCTCAAGAAGAAGCTGAACTGGAAACCCAGGCCGAGACCGTACGCCAGCGCCGCCGCGAGGCCGAGGAGATGGACGGGCGAATCGGATACCTGCGTCAGACCAACAAGAACCTGCTGACAGAGATGGAAGACTTGCGCAGCAAGTATGACATCCTCATGGCCCAGGACACAGCCCAATGTCCGGTATGCAAGCAGCCTCTGGGCCCCGAAGGAAGGGAGCATCTGGAGGCAGAGTACAAGGAACAAGGCCTCGAGCTCAAACAGCGCTACCAGGCGAACTCCAACGAAGAGAAAAGCCTAGTTGCCAGCCACTCTGAGCTGACGAACTTGATCCGCAGACTGGACAGTGAGCGCGAGGAGAAGCAGCGCGAGGTCCAGGCCAGAAAGAGCACTGCCGCCCGTGGCCTGGAAGAGGCCCGAACAGCACAACAAGAGCTCGACACCTCGGATCCGCAACTGATGCAGCTCGACAAGGACCTGGCAGGGAACCAGTTCGCCATAGACGCCCGCGGCAATCTGGAGCGCCTCGATACTGAGCTAACCTCGCTCGCCTACGATCCCGGACGCCAGTCAGCGGTACAGGAGCGTGCCACCCAGGTTGGAGAGCGCCTGGCAAGGCTTGAGAAGGAGCTTGACGAAGGCCGCCGTGGTACCGGGAGCAGGGCCACCTCCCTGTGGGCAAACCTCCAGGACTCCCGAAGGGCACAGGACGAGCTAGAGCCACGCCGGGCCGAACTTGCGGACGTCCAGCGAGCAATCGGCGCGGAGGAGTACGCCCCTGATGAGCGTACCCGCGTGGCCGAAATAGACCGAGAGTTGGCGGCGCTTGGCTACGACCGTGCCGCCCACGAAGCGGCGCAACGGCGAGCCCGCGAACTGGAACCCTTCGCAGATCTCAATCGCAGGCTCGATGAGGCGCAGGAGGCCCTCCCCCGGGAACAAAAGGCCCTCGACACGGTCCGGCAGACGCTGGAACGCCAGCGCGGCGATTTGACGGGCGAGGATGCCAGACGCCAGGAGATGGCTGCCGCCTTGCTAACGCTGCCAGGCCTCGAATCGGAGATGGCTCGAGCAAGGGACGAACTAGCCATCCTGGAGCAACAGGAACAAACCGCAAGGGTTGAGGAACGGCACCGCTCTGAGCAGCTTCGACGGATCGCTGACATAGCTCGTGAGATAGGCGCGAGAGAGAAGGGCCGGCATGAGCTCGCCGAGCGCAAGAGCATCTACGATGAACTAACCGTCGCCTTCGGGAAAAACGGGATTCAAGCGCTCATCATCGAGACAGTAATCCCTCAGCTGCAGGAGGACGCCAACGAGCTGCTGGGCCGCCTCACCGACAATCGCATGTTCCTGAAGCTGCAGGTCCAGGAGGGTCGGCGCGAGAGACGCATCGGCATACCCTCGGAGGAACTGGACATCAAGATCTCCGACGAGGTTGGCACTCGCAGCTACGAAACATTCAGCGGCGGCGAGGCCTTTCGAATCAACTTCGCGCTACGCATCGCCCTATCGAAACTGCTAGCACGCAGGTCCGGCGCACCCCTGCCCATCCTGTTCATCGACGAGGGCTTCGGGTCCCAGGACACCGCAGGACAGGACCGTCTGCGGGAAGCCATCCAGTCCATCCAGTCCGACTTCGAAAAGATCATCGTGATAACCCACATCGAGCAGATCAAAGAGTCCTTCCCCAACCGCATCGAGGTCACCAAGACCTCCAACGGCTCCACCTTCCGGGTGGTGTGAGTGTGCTGCGGTGCTGCGCACGCTTAGTCGGGCGGGGCTGGGCACTGCCGGACGACAATCTGATCTTGTGGCCTCCAATAGCCACCGGCGCGCAGGCTCCGTAGCCAGGTTCCGTTTGGCTTGGTTCTCCGTGGGTGTGCAAAGGG